>JALSGI010000608.1 GCA_026982835.1 Planctomycetota bacterium
CCGGGAGATTCCCATCTGGGTGGCCGACTACGTGCTGATGAGCTACGGCACGGGGGCGATCATGGCCGTGCCGGCCCACGACGAGCGGGACTTCGAGTTCGCCCAGCAGTATCATCTGCCGGTGGTGGCCGTGGTCGATCCCCAAGGGGCCCAAGGGGTGAACCGCCAGGAGGTGCTTGCCGGGCGCGAGGCGTTCACCGGCCCGGGCCGAGCCATTAACTCCGGCCCCTACAACGGGCTTGCCACCGAGGAGTTCAAACGCCGCATCACCGAAGATCTTTCCCGGCAGGGGCTGGGCCGTTTTGCCGTCAACTACCGCCTGCGCGATTGGCTCTTCAGCCGCCAGCGGTTCTGGGGCGAGCCGTTTCCCATCCTGCACGAGCTGGACGACGAGGGGCGTCCCACGGGCCGCGTGGTGCCGGTCGCCGAGGACCAGTTGCCCGTCTTGCTGCCCAAGATCGACGACTACAAGCCGATCGGCCGCCCCGAGCCCCCGCTGGAAAAAGCCCCGCCGGACTGGCTCTACGTGGAACGGGACGGCAAGCGGTACAAGCGGGAAACCAACACCATGCCCCAATGGGCCGGTTCCTGCTGGTACTACCTGCGGTTCCTGGACCCGAGGAACCAGCAGCGGTTCGTCGATCCGGAGGTGGAGCGGGCGTGGATGCCGGTGGACCTGTACGTGGGCGGGGCCGAGCACGCCGTGCTGCACCTGCTTTATGCCCGCTTCTGGCACAAGGTGCTCTACGACCGCGGTTATGTGTCCACGCCGGAGCCGTTCATGAAACTGGTGAACCAGGGGATGATCCTGGGCGAGGTGGAAATCACCGGCTACCAGGACTCCGAGGGCC
The DNA here is from genome assembly GCA_026982835.1 of Planctomycetota bacterium. Lineage (GTDB taxonomy): Bacteria > Planctomycetota > Planctomycetia > Pirellulales > S012-138 > S012-138. The sequence continues at coordinate 852 of JALSGI010000608.1, forward strand.
GCTGGGTCAGCGCCGAGCTGGTCGCCAGCGACGACGAAGACCGCCCCGTGCACAAGCAAACCGGCCAGGAACTTCAAGCGGTGAAGATCGACCCGCAGCAGGCCGAGAAGCGCCAGAACCGCTTCGTGCTCCGGGGGCATCCCGAGGTGCGGCTGGAGAGCCGGGCCTACAAGATGTCCAAGAGCCGGGGCAACGTGGTCAACCCGGACCACGTGGTGCAGCAGTTCGGGGCCGACGCCTTGCGGCTGTACGAGATGTTCATGGGCCCGCTGGAAGCGACCAAGCCGTGGAGCATGGACGGCGTAAGCGGGGTGCGGAACTTCCTGGACCGCGTGTGGCGGCTGATCGTGGACCAGCACGCCTCCCAGATGCAGCTCCACGAGGCGGTGCAAGAGGTGCCCCCCAGCGAGGAGCAACTGCGCGTGTTGCACCGCACGATCAAGGCCGTGACCGAGGACATCGAGAAGATGTCGTTCAACACGGCCATTGCCCGGATGATGGAGTTTGTCAATTTCTTCACGCACCAGAACCCCCGGCCCAAGGCGGCCATGGAGCAGTTCGTGCTGTTGCTCTCCCCGTTTGCGCCTCATGTGGCCGAGGAGCTGTGGCAGGCCCTGGGCCACGCGGAGTCGCTGGCCTACGAGCCGTGGCCCCGCTGGGAAGAAAAGTACGTGCGGCAGGAGACGCTGGAGCTGCCCGTGCAGGTCAACGGCAAGCTGCGCAGCCGCATCCGTGTGCCGGCCGATGCGGACCAGGAGCAGATCAAGCAGGCGGCCCTGGCCGATGAGAAAGTGGCTGCCCACGTCCAAGGCAAGCAGGTGGCTCGGGTGATCGTCGTCCCAGGGCGCCTGGTGAACGTGGTGGTGCGGTAGCGTGTCTCGGGTCTTGGGTCCTGGGTCTTGCGGTGGTGCTTCCGCACCAGTGCGAGAAAAAGCGTTTCTTCTTGCAACCGGCGAGCCGCTGGCTTTGTACGTGTTTAGCCAGCTAGCACATCACTTGGTTTGGCGCTTCCATGCCAGGAGAGAATGAGCGTTTTTTCTTGCAAGTGGCGAGCCGCCGACTGAAGTCGGCGGAGAAAATCGACATGCGTTTTTTCTTGGCTCTCCCCGGACTGAAGTCCGGG
>JALSGI010000609.1 GCA_026982835.1 Planctomycetota bacterium
GGCTTGATGCCCCGCAAGCACTACGGCCGCCGCAGCGGGGTGATCGTGGACGTATGCGGCCAGCACGGCGTGTGGTTCGATTTCGAAGAGCTGCACAAGGTGCTGCAGTGGATCCGTGCCGGGGGGAAGCCCGCCCCGCTTTTGAGCCTGCCCCAGGAACAGAAAAAGGACACCTCCGCCCCCGGCCCGGCAGGCGACGAGCCAGCGCTTTCCCATGCGATGACCCTGGCCTTGTGGAGCTTTTTCGGCTAGCCGGTGCCCAGAAGTGGCAGCGGCAAGAACAAGCGTTGAATCACACAAACAAGAGCCCCCCGCGTAAGCGGGGGGGAGAATCGGCTTGCGGCTTGCGGCGGAGCTTTCGCTCCAGAGGTCTTGGGTCCTGGGTCTTGGGTCTTGAGGTGGTGCTTCCGCACCGGGGCAAGAAAAAACGTTTCTTCTTGCAACCGGCGAGCCGCCGACTTCAGTCGGCGGAGAACCCAAGAGCCCCCCGCGTAAGCGGGGGGAGAAGTCAACAAGTTGCCTGCTGGAGCCGATCCGCGGCCCGGTCAAGCGGCCGGGCCCAGTTCGCCTCGGCGACGCTGAAGCTGCTCCTTGAGCCGTTGCACGATGGAGCTGTGCATCTGGCTCACCCGGCTTTCGGAAAGATCGAGCGTGGCGCCGATCTCCTTCATGGTCATCTCTTCCAGGTAGTAGAGGATGATGATGAGCCGTTCGTTGCGGTTCAACCCGCGGGTCACCAGCCGCATCAGTTCCTTCTTTTGCATCCGCCGGGTGGGGTCTTCGCTCTTTTTGTCTTCCAGGATGTCGATTTCGCGGACGTCCTTGTAGCTGTCGGTTTCATACCACTTTTTGTCCAGGCTGACCATGTTCACGGCCGTGGCTTCCCGCTGGAGCTTTTCCAGCTCTTGCAGGCTCAGGCCCAGCTCCTCGGCCAGTTCTTGCTCGCTGGGGGGGCGTCCCAGTCGGGCTTCCAGGTTCTTGATCGCCTCGTTGAGCTTGCTGGCCTTGCTGCGCACCAGCCGTGGAACCCAATCCATCGTGCGCAGCTCGTCGAGCATGGCTCCGCGGATGCGGGGCACGCAGTAGGTTTCAAACTTCACGCCGCGGGACAGATCGAAGGCGGCGATGGCGTCCATCAGACCGAACACCCCGGCGGAGATCAGGTCGTCCAGGTCCACGCCGTCGGGGAGTCGAGCCCAGATGCGCTCGGCGTTATAGCGGACCAGGGGGAGATAGATTTCCACCAGTTGGTTGCGCAAGTTTTCGTTGTCGGGGTCGGCCTTGAATTGTTCCCAGAGCTGTTGGATCTGTTCCTGCGAGAGCGTTTGCCGGGTTGCAGTCGCCATACATTCCTCCCTGAAACGTGCGGCGTGGGGACAGGGGGTGGGAACTCAGCCGGGCGGAGGCATCCGGTCCATCAGGCCTCCTCGCCTGGAGCTTGGGCCAGGGTGTCGCGGGCGCCCAGTTGGACGATCCACTGGGCCACCACTCCGCACACCAGTCCCAGGCCGCCGTAGATCACCAGCGCCAGCCACGCTTGCCACAGCACCGCGTCGGCAGAGCCCCCGGCCAGCAACCCGCGCCACACCGTTGCCTGCCAGGCTACCAACGCCAGCAACGCACCACAGCGGCCGATCATTCCAGGGGGGTACCTGAAGGGGAATCCAGATCCGCACGTCCGGCACGACACGGTCCAACGGACCTGTCCCCTTATCGGCCGCTTGAACCAAACAATTCATTGTTTTTCGTCCGCTCCGCAAACGGAAACATGCCCGCTCCCGCTCCCCCCGGCCGCACATCCCCTACCCCCCGCACAACCGGCCTGCGCCGCCGGCTGCCGCCGGGGGAAACACCGCCACTTACGCAGCCTGACCCAGCAGCCGATGCACCAGGTGGTCGGCCCGGGCCGCCTGGATGTCGTCCGGCACGTTCTGCCCGTCGGTCAGGTAGCTCAGCGGCAGGGGCACCTGTTCCAGCACCGGCAGCAGGTGACCCAAAGCGGCCGCCTCGTCCAGCTTGGTCAGCAGCAGGCGATTGGGTCCTACGACGTCGAACCTGCGGGCGGTTTGCAACAAGGTGCTGGCCCCCGCCGAGGCGCTGAGCACCAGGTGCACCTCGTCGGCCTGGGCCAGCGTGAGGAAGGCTTTCAATTCGTGGAGTTTCACCTCGTCGCGCGGGCTGCGCCCGGCCGTATCAATGAGCACAAGTTCTACCTGTCCCAGCTGAGCCAGGGCCGGAGCCATTTCTCCCGGCGAAGCAACGACCACCATCGGTAGATCAATGATCTGGGCGTAGATGCGCAGCTGCTCCACGGCGGCGATGCGGTAGGTGTCCACGGTAATCAGGCCCACCCGACGTCGTTGCCGCAGCCGGAAGTTGGCCGCCAGCTTGGCGATGGTGGTGGTCTTGCCCACCCCCGTGGGACCCACCAGGGCCACCACCCGACGCTGCCCCGGGGGCAACTGGATGGGACCGGCCACCCGCAACTGCGACTCCACCAGCCGATGCAGCCGCCCGCGCACCAGCAGCGGGTCTTGTAGCTCCTCGGGGGCCAGTTGCCGGGCCAGCTGCTGCACCAGGGTTTTGGCGGCTTGCTCGGGCAGATCGCGGTCCAGCAGTTCGGTGAACAGATCGAAAAGTGGTTCCGGCACCTCGGGCACACGCGCTGCCCGGCTTTCCTGGTAGAGCCGGGCCACCATCTCCTCCAGTTGCGACAACTGCGTGGAAAGCGCCCGATGCAGCCCCAGCGACTCCTCCAGCGGCACTTCCGTAGAGGCTGGCTTCGGGGAAGGTGTCGGGGACGGGGGCTGCTGTCCCGGCGGCGGCACCCGTGAGGGCACCTGCACTTGAAGCGAAGCGGTCACTTCCACCTCGGTCCGCCGCCGCAGGCGGTTCCACAGCCCGGGCCGGGGCACGTGACGGGTTTGCAGCACGGCGGCCTCCGGGCCCAGCTCGCGGCGGACCAGGGCCAACGCTTCCTGGATCGTGGCGGCTCGAAACGTTCGCACTTCCATGTGGCAAGTCCTCTTCCTTGACGATCAACCAAAGGGGGCGGTTCTTCGTGTCTGCTAAGCGTCGTTGACCACGGCCACGCTCTCGACGATGGTATCGCGGGTCACTTCGTTGTAGCTGAGCACCACCAGGTCCGGCAGGTGCGCTTCGGTCAGTTGGCGCACGCCGGCGCGGATTTGCGGGCTGACCAGCAACACCGGCGGACGCTGCCGTGCTTGCAGCTCCTTGACCGCCTCGGCGATCCGGCGGCAGGTGTGCTCCACGGCCTGCGGGCTCATGCGGATAAACAGGCCCCGCTCGCTGTGGTCGATCGCGGCCCGGATACGATCCTCCAGCGCCGGGTCCATCGTCACCACCAGCAGCCGCCGCTGGTCGTCGCGGTAACGGGTGCAAAGAGTGCGCCCCAGGCGGTGGCGCACATGTTCGGTCAGCAGCACCGGGTCCTTGCCCACCCGGGGGGCGTAGTCGCCCAGGGCCTCCAGGATGGTATCCAGGCGGCGGATGGGCACTTTTTCCCGCAGCAGCATCTTGAGCACCGTTTGCACTTCGGCCAGGGTCATCTGCTTGGGGATCAGCTCCTCGACCACCGCCGGAGCGTGTTCCTTGAGCTGGTCGATCAGGTGCCGGGTGGCGTCGCGGGTGAGCAGCTCGTCGGCGTTGTCCTGCACCACCTTGGAAAGATGCGTGGCCAGCACCGCCGTAGGCTCCACCACGGCCGAGTAGCCCAGCATCTTGGCCTGGTCGGCCAGCCCCGGCTCGATCCATACCGCAGGGGTGCCGTAGGCCGGGTCGGTCGTCTCCACGCCCGGCACCTTGCCCGTGGTGTTGCCCGAGTCCAGGGCCAGCAGGTGGCCGGGCAGCAGGGTGCCTTCGGCCACGGGCACGTCGGCGATCTTGATCCGGTACTGGTTCTCGTCCAAGCGGAAGTTGTCGCGGATGCGCACCTTGGGCATGATGATGCCCAGCTCCGCAGCAATCTGCTGCCGCACCGACTGGATGCGCTGCAACAGGTCGCCGCCCCGCTTGGGATCGGCCAGGCGAATCAGACCCACGCCGATCTCGATCTCCATCGGATCGACGGTGAGGTAGTCCTCGATCTTGGGCTCTTGAGCCTTTTTGCTTTTGGCTTCTTTTTCGGCCGATTCTTTCTGCTGGGTTTGCTGCCGCTGGGCCGTGGCTCCCCGCTGCAACAGCCAGGCCAGCCCCAGGCACCCTCCGCCCAGCACGAACAGGGGAATCCGCGGCAGGCTGGTAAACACCAGCACGCCCAGGAACGAACCGGCCACGGCCAACGCCTGAGGTCGGGAAAAAAGCTGGTGTAGAAACTCGCCCGGCAGGTTCGTCTCCGTGGTACTGCGGGTCACCAGCAGACCGGCGGCCAACGAGATCAAAAACGCCGGCACCTGGCTCACCAGCCCGTCGCCGATGGTGAGCTTGGTAAACAGGGCCGCGGCGTCGGAAAGCGGCATGCCCGCTTCCAGCGTGCCGATCAGCAGCCCGCCCACGATGTTGATCAACGTGATGATGATCCCGGCGATGGCGTCGCCGCGGACGAACTTGCTGGCACCGTCCATCGCCCCGTAGAAGTCGGCCTGCTGGGTGATCTCCTGGCGGCGGCGTTGGGCTTCGTGCTCGTCGATGATGCCGGCGTTTAAGTCGGCGTCGATGGCCATTTGCCGCCCTGGCATCCCGTCCAGGGCAAACCGTGCGGCCACTTCGCTGATGCGGGTGGCCCCCTTGGTGATGACCACGAACTGGATGACCACAATGATGATGAAGATGATCAGGCCCACCACAATCCGGTCCCCGGCCACGAACTCGCCGAAGGAGCGGATCACCTCCCCGGCCGCCGACAGCCCGTAGCGATCCGCCCGGGTGAGAATCAGCCGCGTGGTGGCCACGTTGAGCACCAGCCGCAACAGCGTGGTGGCCAGCAGCAGGCTGGGGAAGATGCTGAACTCAAGCGGCGTGCGCACATAGATGGTGGTAAGCAGCATGATGATGGCCACGGTGATGTTGGCCGCCAGCAACACGTCCATCAGCGCCGCTGGCAGCGGCACCAGGATGACCAGCACGCTGGCGATGATCCCCACCGGCAGGATTAAGTCCTGCCAGCGCCAGGGGTTGGCCGGGGAGGCACTCGGGGGAGCCGTGGCCATAGGCAAGCACAAGCCGGAACAAGGAAAGCCAGGTAAGCACAACCCAATCGGGGCGGGAACCCTAGCAACTGCCCCCCGGGGAGTCCAGAGCGTTTGCCGCCGAAGGCCCTCGTCCCGCCGGCGGGGAGGATCCGGCAGCTAGCACCGGTCCGAAAAACCGGCGTGGGACAATGGCAGTGCGGGCGCTGCCAGCATTGGGAGCAAAAAGCGGTACGAAGACAAAACACAAGCCCCCCGCGTCAGCGGGGGGAGAGACGGAACCGGCTTGCGGCTTGCGCCGTGCGATGGAGCTTCCGCTCCGGGGGCTTGGAGGCGTGGAGGCTTGGGGGCTTGGGGGGCGGCGAGCCGCCGGCGTTAGCCCGCGGTTGGCGAGCCCAAGAGCCCCCCGCGTAAGCGGGGGGAGAACAGCGAGCCGGGAGCGTAGTACTTGTTTAGCCAGCTAGCACATTGCTTGGTTTGACGCTTCCGTGCCAAGCGAGAATAAGCGTTTTTTCTTGCAAATGGCGAGCCGCCAGCTTCAGCTGGCGGAGAAGGTCAACACACAGGTGTTTGTTCGGCTCTCCCCGGGCTAAAGCCCGGGGCTCGCCGGACAAAAATCAACTCTTTTGCTCTGGAAACACTCCGTCTTATGGCTGGCACGCTAAACACGTACTAAGCGGGGGGAAAACACCCTTGGCCCGCTGCTTGGCCGGCACACGCGGTCCCAGCTGGAGGGTTACTTGGCCGCCGGTTTTTGGGGCAGGAAGTGATACCAGGTGCCGTCGATTTGCAGCACCACGTTGCCCAGGGCCAGCATCTTGGCCAGCCGCGGGTGCTTGCGCAGCAGGGCCAGAAACTCCGGCGAGCCGATCCGTACCTGCTTCGGCTTCACCTTGGTCCCGGGGAAGCGGTTGTCGTACCACACCCCTTGGCGGTTGAAGAAGGTGATGCGTCCCACCTGCTGCACAGGCACGGGGGCCGCGCCGCGGTCGGCCTGGTCTTCGGACAACTCGGCCACGGCGGCATCCACTGCCCCGGCGGCCCCCTGCCCGGCCAGGCGCTGCCGCAGGGCGTTCAAGGCGCGGGCGTTGCGGAACTGGGCGGCCTTGGCCGCTGCCCCGGGCGGAGGCCCTACCTCACGTTGCAGTTGCTCCAGCACATTGCGCCGCAGCAGCAACGGACGCGGCACGGGACCGGGGCCGGGAGCAAAGGGCGGGTTGGTGGGCCGCACCTGCGGACCCTGGGCCAGCAAGAAGCTGGTGTAGGGCGTGACAATCCCAAACCGCTTGGCCAGGTAGGTGATCTGGTCGATGAGCTTCTCGTCCGGCTTGCCCGAGGCCCGCAGCCGGGCCAGCAGGGCATCCACCTTGTATCCGGCCCAAACCCGGCCCACAAAAGCCAGGTGCTCCTCTTCGGTAAACTCCGGCAGCTCCACGCGGTATTGCAGCTCCTGGGGGCCTTGGAGCCCCTGGCCGCGCAACTTCACCCGCACCGGGCCCACGCCCCGGAAACGTCCCACCAGGATCAACTGCTGGCCGGCAAACAAATCGGGCAGTTTCTGGGGAAACAGGTCGGTCACTCCCGCGGCGGAGTCGAACTCCACTTGCAGCGAGCTCCACAGAGGGGTGCCCACCCGGTCGAAGTAGTGGCGGATTTTCTGGGCCAGGTTTTCCTGGGGCAGCAGGTATTCGGCCGACCCGCGGTTTTGTAACGCCAGCAGGTCCAAAAGCCGGGTGTTCACATCCATCCCCTGGCCGAAGACGAACAGCCGCACCCCCTGGGTGTTGCTTTTGGTGAATTGTTTCAGCAGCTTGTCCGGGTCGCGCAGGCCGATGGTGGGATAGCCGTCGGTGGAGAAGAAGATCATCCGCACGCGCCGGGGTTTTTGCTCTTCCAGCATGTGCAGCGAGCGTTGCAAGGCTTCGGCCATGGCCGTGCCGCCCCGGGCACGCAGGGAATCGACGTACTGGAGGGCCGCCTGGATGTTCTCCTGGGTGGCCGGGACCAGCTTCGGGCGGAACTGCTTCACCCGAGTGTTGAACTGCACCAGGTTGAAGCGGTCCTGCGGGCGCAAGTGTTGCAGGCAGTAGCGCAGGGCGGCCTGGGCCTGCTGGAGCTTACCCTCCTGGAGCATCGAGCCGCTGGTGTCCACGCAAAAGACCACGTCCTTGGGCAGCGCCTGCCCGCGGAGCTTTTCCCCCTGGCGGCCCAGCGTGGGGGAGAGCATGAGCAGAAAGTAGCCGTCTTCGTCCAGCTCCCGGTAGGCCAGCAGCGTGGCCCCTACCGGCGAGGGGTCCTGCTGGTAGTAGAGCACGAAGGCGTGCTGCGGGCGGACCTGTTTTTCGTCCCACACCACCACCAGCTCGGCCTGGTCCGAGTCCTCGAAGCGGATCGGGTGGGTGGGGGAATAGACGTTCTTCACCGGGCGGGAGCTGTGCAGCCGCACCCGCACCGAGGCGTGCTGGATGGGACTGGTGAGCCCCTTGGGCTTGGTGTTGGGCAACTGGAGCCGCACCAGGCCGTTCTGGCTTTCCAGCACCGTGGTGTAGGAAAGCTCCAACTGGACCTTGGCCTTGGGCCCCACCCGCGGCATCTGGATGCGGATGAGGTTCTGGCCGTAGCTTTCCAGCAAGGCGGGCGAGACGCCTTTTTTGAGGGCTTCCTCGAAGAGCTTTTTGGCCTCGTCGGCCTCCAGAATGTCGGCTTGCAGCCGCCGGTTGCCCCAGGTGACCACCAGGTTTTCCACCTTGGCTCCCCGTTCCAGTTCCATATAGATGGTGGCCCCTTGGACCCCGTGCGGGTTGGGGTTGCGGAACACCACGCGGTAGGTTTTGGTGCACAACTGGTCGCGGATGACCACCTCGACGTGGTCTTCCCACACCTCCAGCGGCCGGTAGGGGTAGCAGATGCAGAAGCAGGCCTGGGCCACCGGGCTTGCGGCGGCCACCAGGCCCACGGCGGCCACCACCACGAAGAGCCGACGCACGGATTTCATGGAAAGGTTCTCCTACAAATCGGGACCTGCGGAGAGTCGCAACGAACCGAGCAATCGATCCCCTTATTGCTGGGGCACCATGTAGTTTTTACGGGCCGCCTGCTGGCGGATGGCCTGAAGCACGGCGTCCTGGAAGGTGTTCTTGCCCTGCTCGGCCAATTCCTTGCGTTTTTGGGCGATGTACCGGCGGCGCTTCTGGTCCAGTTGGCGGATTTGCCGTTGCAGCTCCTTGCGCCGCTTGGCCATCTTCTGGATATACGCTTTGCGCTGCTTGGGGGAAAGTTTTTTCAGTTCCGGCGGCAGTTGTTCTTCGGAGAGCTTGTCCAGGTTTACCCGTTCCTGCTCCACTGCATCCACCAGGTCGAACGCGGCGTTGTTGTAGAGCCGCGAGGCCTTGGCTGCCGCCCGATTGGCCGCCACGGCCGCCCCCAGCCGGGCCGCGTTGCTGTCCTGGGCCAGTTGGAGTTTTTCCCGGGCAAGCTGCTCCTGCCGGGAACCGTAGAACACGTAGGTTTTGTTCAGCTCCACGCCCAGTTGGGCCAGTTTCTTGTCAAACGGGGTGGCGATGGCCACCTGGGCGTTCTGGTCGATGTTCATAAAGGAGCCGTCGGCCAGTCGGGCTCCTTGGGCCCAGCCGGTCTGCTGGCCCACCTGCTGCGGGCCGCAGTGGATGGTGGTCACCGTAATGTCCCGCTTGATCGCCTCGGAGCAGACCTTGAACGGATCGACCGGCCCTTGGGTAAACGGCTCGTTGCCGGCGATGACGATCATCTTCAGGTCCTGCTCGGCACGGCTCCACTGGAGCCGCTGCAGGGCCTTCTGGATGACCATGCCGCAGTACTCGCTGCCCCCGTTGGTGGTGAGGGCGAACAGTTTATCCGAAACCAGGTCCAGATCGTCGGTAAAGGGGACCACCAACTGGATGAACCCTTCCTTGGCCGGCAGCGAATCGTTGCCGTACTGGAACAGGGCCACCTCCAGCCGGGGCTCGCGGCCTTCGAGGCGGGTGCGGGCCATTTGGTTGACGATCTCCCAGATCTGCGCCCGGGCTTGGTTGATCAGCCCGTCCATGCTGTTGCTGGTATCCAGCAAAATGGCAATTTGAATCTTGGGGGTGTTGGCCGCAGGGGAAGCCGCCCTTTTGCCCGCGGAAGCCTTTTCTTGAGCCAGCCCCGCGGTGGCCCAGGCTAGCCCCAGCACCAGCGCCGCTGCCGCCACGATCCGTTTCATGGCCGGACTCCTTGCAGATGGAGGAGATGGGCAGGATGTGAACACCCGTCCAGAAAAACAGGTCCGGGGGGTGTGTTCCACTCCTTTGGTCGCTGGGGGTGGAGGAAAAGTTCCCGGGAAAAACGCCGACTTCCTCGGCCTGGGGCTAGGGGTGGTGCCGGGCCACGATTTGCAGCACCTGCTGGTGCACGCGGCCGTTGGAAGCCAACAGGCTGCTGCGCCCTAGCGGCAGCGGCTCGCCGCGGCAGGTGGTCACCTCGCCGCCGGCTTCGCGCACAAACAGCACTCCGGCGGCGAAGTCCCAGGGGGAAAGCTCGTACTCGAAAAACGCCCCGAAGCAACCCCGGCCCACCAACGCCAAGTCCAACGCCAAGTCCAGCGAGGCGGTGCCGAAGCGCCGCATGCCGTGAATGTGGGCACCGAACAATTCCTCCACGGCCCGCAGCGTGGCTTGCATCATTCGCCCCCGGTCGTAGTAAAAACCGGTGCCCACCAGCACCTGGTCCAGTCGCTCCTCGGGGGCCACCTGAGCGGGCTGGTCGTTGTGCCAGGCCCTCTGGCCCTGGGCGGCGGTGAACCAGTCGCCGGTGGCCGGGTTGTAGATGGCCCCGCAGAGGAGTTCGCCCCGGTGCGCGCAGGCCACGGAGACGGCAAAGTGGGGAATGCCGTGGATGAAGTTATTGGTCCCGTCCAGCGGATCGACAATCCACAAGTAATCGCTTTCCGAGGGGTTTTGCTGCTGGGTTTCTTCGCCCAGCAGGGCATGGTCCGGGCACGCCTGGCGGATCGTCTCCAGCACGGCCTGTTCGGCTTCCACGTCGGCCTGGGTGACCAGGTTGTAGCTTTGCTCCTTTTGCACCAGGTGCTGGCGGCGGCCGAAGTGCCGCAGGAGCACCTCGCCGCCGGCCTGGGCCGCCTGGCAAGCCACTTGGAGCAACTGGTGAGGGTCCATCGGTCGTTCCTTTGCTGGATAATGCTGGACAATGTTGGCGGCGTGCCGAGGTGGGTTCGGCTTATTTTTTACCGAAGCGAAAGCTCTGGGGAGCCGCAAGTGGGAGCTTGCGGTTTTTCTGTAGTGGCAGAGTTCGTGCTCCGTTTATAGCAACCGGGAGCTAACGCTCCCGGCTCGCCGTTTGGTGTACAAATCGGCGATGGTTCTTGCACCAGCGAGCCGCGAGTGTCAACTCGCGGAGCCAATTGGCGAAGCGGCGTTTTTCGGTTCTCCTCCGGGAGCTTACGCTCCCGGCTCGCGGTGATCTGTTTTCTTGCGCCGGAGCGGAAGCTCCAGCGCAACAGCGCACGGCGTAGGCCGCAAGCCGATTCTCCCCGCACTAACGTGCGGGGCTCCTCAAGACCCAAGACCCAAGACCCAAGACCGGCGTAGGCCGCAAGCCGACGCTCGCCGGAAACGGGCCCGGCATTGCCTCTTCTCACGTGGCCGCCAGGCGCCGATGCAGGCGGCGGAGGATGTCGATCCCGCGGCGGATCGTCTCGTCCGAGGCGGCGTAGGAGATGCGGATGTGCGTGTCGCGCGAGCTGAAAATCCCTCCGGGGATCACCAGCAGTTGTTCCTTCACGGCCTCTTCCACAAACTGCTGGCCCGTGGTACCCGGGGGGAGTTGGACAAAGGCGTAAAAGGCCCCCTGCGGCTTGGGCATGGGGTACAGGTCGGCCAGGCCCTGGTGGATCAGGTCCCGCTTGCGGCGGTAGGCTTCCACCTGCGGGCTCATGTCCACCTGCTCGGCGGCCAGGATGCCCCACTGCAGCGGGTGCGGTGCGCAGACGAAGCTATATTGCTGCAACTTGAGCATCTCCTGGATCACCTCACTGGGGCCGTGGGCAAAGCCCAACCGCCAGCCGGTCACGGCGTAGGCTTTGCTGTAGCCATCCACTACCAGCGTCTGCTCATAGAACCGGGCCGGGGAGACAAACGGCTGGTCGTAGCAGAACTGCCGGTAGATTTCGTCGCTGATCAGAGCCAGGCCGTGCTCCCGGGCCAGCTGGGCCACCGCCTGCACTTCCTCCTCGTCGGCCACGTGCCCGGTGGGATTGCAAGGGCTGTTGAACAAGATCACCTTGGTCCGCGGGGTGATGGCCGCCTGGAGCCGCTCGGGACGAAGGCGAAAGTCCGGGTAGGTGTCCACCAGCACCACCTTGCCCCCGGCCAGGGACACCAGCGCCGGGTACATCACAAAGTACGGGTCCATCACCACCACCTCGTCGCCCGGGTCCACCAGCACCATCAGGGCCAAAAGCAGCGCGCCGCTGGTGCCGCTGGTGACGAACACCTGGCGGTCGGCATGCTGAGGGTACTCTCGGGCCACCTGTTCCCGCAGCCGCTCCAGCAGCGGGGCGATGCCCTGGGTGACCGAGTAGCCGTTGCGATCCTGCCGGATGGCCTCCACGGCTGCCTGCTTGATCGGCTCGGGCACGGGAAAATCCGGCTGGCCGATGGAGAGGTTCACCGGGTCGGTCAACTGGGCCGCCAGGTCGAACACGCGGCGGATGCCGGAACTGTCGATCCGGCTCATGCGTTGGGCGATCCAAGGATGGGGCACGGGTGCGGCTCCTGGTCAGGCGTCCTTCCGGCGCAGCGAAGAAGAAAATCGAGCAACTCCGCGATCACGCTTCCCTGCCATCTTTCCGCTTGCAAGAAGAATGTACAAGCCGGGTTTGCCTGCACCCCGGGAGCCCCACACGCTCAGTCCCACCAGAAATACCAATACTCCCCGCCCAGCAACGAGGAAGCCAGGTGGGACACCGTGGCCCAGTTGATGGCGAAGATGTCCCCACAATACCAGTAGAGTTCCCAGGCCAAGGCCAGGGCAGTTTGGCGGTCTTGCGGGGGGCGGGCCACACGGGCCTCCAGCACCTGAAACCCCACCGTGACCAACTCCGCCCCGTAAAGCTCCTCCCAGTAGCGAAAAAGCGCGCAGTGTTCTTCCGGTTGGGGGCCTTCGGGGCATCCGAAACCCAACCAGGCGGGCAACTGCCACGGGCACTCCAGCTTCACCAGCCCTAGATACACCCGGGGCTTGTGCTTACGCCGGTCCGACTGCAGGTGATGGGAGATGAAGTGCTTTTCGCACGGTTCCTCGGGCCACTGGCCCTCCAGCTCCGCTTCGTCCAGTTCGGGATCGCAGGCCAGATTTTCCTCCCGCACCCGGGCGAACCACTCCCGGGCGTCGATGGCCCAGGAAGCCCGAATGATCTCCTCCGGCGTACGCTCCTCCCACTGGAACGCTTGCCGTAGGTCGTTCAGGTCGGATTCGTCCCCGATGAGAAACGGATAGGCCCCGCCCGGGGAAAAGCCAGCCCGGTGGCGACGGAGCACCTCCAGGACTTCGCTGCCGGGAACTGCCAGGTACTCGAAGTACATCGCCTGCTTTTCCGATGCACCGGAGCCGCTTCAATTCATCTCCGCCGCCAGGCGCCGGGCAGCTTTGACGAAGGGACGCAGCATTTCGGCCTCGTCCGGATGCTGGTGCTGGTAGCGCTGCAAGTAGTCCAGGGCCGCATGCGGCTGGCCGTTGCGAAGCAGAATCAGTCCCATGTCCCGCCGTTCGGCTTCGTGCTGCGGGCACAGCACCAGCAGCCGCTGCTGGATCAGCAGGGCTTGTTCCCAGCGGTCGGCCATCACCAGGGCGTTTTTCAAGTTGCGCAGCAGCCGGGCGATCACCTGCCGGTGCGAGGCCCGGCGGAAGCACACCGGCGACCACTGTTGCGGGCCGGACATCTCCTCCACCCGGCGGCGACAGGATGGCTGGTCCAGCAGCTCGCCCCGGTTGAACGGATCGATGTACCACCGCCGCCCGGCCAACTGGCAGCCCAGCATAAAGTGCCCCGGCGTGGAAACGGCAAACACGTCCAGCCCCAGTCGCACGGCCACGCTGCGGAAGATGATCCCCAGGGTAAGCGGGATGCCCACCCGGCGCTGCAGCACGCGATGCAACAGGCTGTTTTGCGGGTTGTAGTAGTCCTCGACGGTGCCGCGGAAGCCCTCTTGCTCGTAAAGGACCACGGCAATGGCCTGGAGCATCTGGCGGCGTTCCTTGGCCGTAAGCGGCGGCAGGGCAAAGGGCACCTGGACCTGCTCGGCCAGGCGATCCAGCCGGGCCAGG
>JALSGI010000610.1 GCA_026982835.1 Planctomycetota bacterium
AGCGGGTGCCCTGGCGCACCACGCGGCGGTAAAGTGTGTCGCGTTCCACCGGCTCGCAGCCGGCCTCGCGGATCAGGTGGCGGATGTACTCCACGTCCAGCGCCTGCGGGGTGTCGGCCCCGGCGTCGTGGTAGATGCGCTCGTGCCGCACCGTGCCGTCGAAGTCGTCGGCCCCGTAGCTCAACGCCGCCTGCGCCGTGCCCACCCCCAGCATGATCCAATAGGCCTTCACGTGCGGCACGTTATCCAGCACCAGGCGGCTGATGGCCAGCGTACGCAAGTCGTCCAGCACCGAAGGCTTTTTCAGGTGCGCTAGTCCCGTGTTCTCCGGGTGGAAGGCAAGCGGGATGAACGTCAAGAACCCGCCCGTTTCGTCCTGAAGCGCCCGCAGCCGCAGCAGGTGGTCCACCCGGTGGTAGGGCTTTTCGATGTGCCCGTAGAGCATGGTGCAGGTGGTGCGCAGGCCCAGACGGTGGGCCGTGCGGTGGATGTCCAGCCAGCACTGGGCGTCGGCCTTGTGTTCGCAGATTTTGTGCCGCACTTCGGGGTGGAAGATTTCGGCTCCTCCGCCGGGCATGCTCCCCAAGCCCGCTTCGATCATCTCCTCCAGCACCCGCTGGTAGGAGTAGCCGGTCATGTGGCAGAACCAGTGGATTTCCACCGCGGTCCAGGCCTTCAGGTGCAATTGCGGGTAGGCCTCATGCAGCAGCCGCACCAGGTGCACGTACCAGTCGTACTTCCGCTGGTGATGCAGGCCGCCGACGATGTGCATCTCGGTGGCCCCGATGCGCTGGGCCTCCTCGCCCCGGGCCAGGATTCGCTCGTCGTCCATCACGTAGCCGCGCGGGTCGCGCAGGTCGGCCCGGAACGCACAAAAAATGCACCGATACACGCACACGTTGGTGGGATTCAGATGCACGTTGATGTTGTAATAGGCCGCCTGGCCGTTGAAGCGGCGGCGCACCTGGTGGGCCAGCGCCCCCAACTGGTTGAGCGGCACGGCCGGGTCGAAAAGCTCCAGAGCGTCCTGCTGGCCCAGACGCTTGCCCGCGGCCAGTTTCTCGGCCACACGAACCAGAGCCGGATGCGTCAGTCGGATCATCGGCTTTCCTGTGCTCCTGGGGCGAGGGGGATTTTTGCCGGGCGATGCTGCCATTTTTGCCGCACCCGGCGCCTGCTTCAAGTCAGCACGTCCAGGGCAATCAGCCCCAGCAGCCCCAAGCTTACCACGGCGTTGACCTGGAAAAAGGCCACGTTGACCCGGCTCAGGTCTTGCGGGCTTACGAGCCAATGCTCGTAGATCAACAACCCGGCCACCAGCACCACGCCCGTGTAGTATTTCCAACCCAACAGCGGAAACACCTGTGGCAATGCCAGCAGGCACAGCACCATCACGGCGTGGCAGGCTGCGGCCAGGCGCAGCGCGGCGGCGGTGCCCCAGCGGGCCGGAACGCTCCGCAGCCCCAGGCGGCGATCCACTTCCTCGTCCTGGCAGGCGTAGATCATGTCGAACCCGGCCACCCAGAACAGCACGGCCAAACCCAGCACCAGCGCCACCTGCAACTGCTCCAGCCCCACCACCGCGATCCAGGTACACACCGGGGCCAGCAGCAGGGCGGCTCCTAGCCAGAAATGGGCCAGCCAGGTGAATCGCTTCGTGTAGCTATAGGCACAAATAAAGGCCAGTACCGGCAGCGAAAGCCGAAGCGGCCAGGGGTTCTGCGGCAAAAACAACGCCGTGGCGGCCACAAAGCCCAGGCAGTTCAGCGCCCAGAACACCACCACCGTGCGGCGGCTGAGCAGCCCGGCCGGCAGATGCCGCTTTTGCGTGCGGGGATTCTGAGCGTCCAGTTCCTGGTCGGCCAGGCGATTGAAGGCCATGGCGGCGTTGCGGGCCGTGACCATGCACAGAAGCACTCCCAGCACTTCGCGCCACTGCAGGGGCCGAGGCACTTCGGCCTGCTG
>JALSGI010000611.1 GCA_026982835.1 Planctomycetota bacterium
GTCCGGCCTCCCGATCGGCCCAGCCAAAGCCGCGGTTATAGACCACCTGGCCCTGGCGGACCACGGCCAGCGCCGCCCCCGGCACCTGGTGTTCCTTGAGAAAGCGGCGCATCAGCGCATCCAGCGGTTTCAGCGCCGGGGAGGTCGCTCCATGTTCGGGCAGCTTCTGCCCCTGGGGAGGCTTGGATTGGGCCTGCACTGCGGCGGCTGCCAGCAGAACCAGGACCGAACACACGCCGAAGGGCAACACGCGACGTTTCATGGTCCATCTCCTTTGCAGCTTTCGCGGCCAAGAGGTTCGTTCACAAAAAAAAGAAATTGCCAACCGATTTGCCACGGCCAGTGTAATCGGTCGCCTTGGCACGGCCAAACTTTCGCCTCGGCCCGACCAGCCCTTTAACCCTCCGAGCCCCTGGCCAATAGAACGCCGGTCCCGGTATTTTTCAGAACCGGGGCGCACCGCTTGTCGCAAGGGTTTATTAGTGAAACCAGCGGGCCAGGAGCGTCAGCACCACCGAGAGCACCACGCTGACCAGGATGCTGGTGGCCAGTGGAAAATAGAAACGGCCGTTTTCGGTTTCGATGACGATGTCCCCGGGCAATCGTCCCAGCCAGGGAATGGAGGGAAACACCACCAGCGCCAGCCCCACCAGGGCGATCAGCCCACCGAGAACCACCAGCATCCAGCCCATCTGTTGCATGGCTCGAAGCCCTCTAGCTTGCGCGGCGTTTGCGAGGCTTGCCGCAGGAGGGCTTTTCGCCGCGGGAAGCCTTGGCCTTTTGCAGCTTTTTGCGCAGGTGGGCGAACTTGGTCGCGGGCCTGCGGGCACCGGAGCGAGGCTGAGCCATGGGGAAGTCTCCAAATGGGAAGGGCTCTGGCGAAGCGTGCCAGTGGGGGACCAGAAGCCGCCGGGCTCGGGACAAACCGCCGCGACACACCCCATGCATTATAAGTCTGCTGCGGCCGGCAGACACTCCTGCAAAAGCACCGGCGGCCCCTTTACTTCCCACTGCGGGCGGCAAAAAATGGAGGTTTGGCTTGCCGGGGGGGAAAACTCCTTTTAATTTTAACAGGATTAGCTTGCGTTAAATAAGTGCTTTTTCTGCTACGACCTTGGGAGGTTCCTTCGGTGCCTGAGCCGATCAGCGGAGCGGACGTGGTTGTCGAGTCGTTGGTTCGTCACGGGGTGGAGGTGGTGTTTGCCTACCCGGGTGGGGCCAGCATGCCGCTGCACCAGGCCTTGACCCGCTACGCCGACCGCATCCGCACCATCCTGCCGCGGCACGAGCAGGGGGGTGGGTTTGCGGCCGAAGGGTATGCGCGTTCCACGGGCAAGTGCGGCGTGTGCATGGCCACCAGCGGCCCCGGGGCCACCAACCTGGTCACCTCCATCGCCGATGCCAAGATGGACAGCATCCCGCTGCTGGCCATCACCGGGCAGGTGAAAACCCCCGTGATCGGAAGCGACGCCTTCCAGGAAACCCCCATCGTCGAAGTGTGCCGCGGGATCACCAAGCACCACTACCTGGTCACCCGGGCCGAGGATTTGACTCGGGTAATGAAAGAGGCGTTCCACATCGCCACCACCGGCCGGCCCGGGCCGGTGCTCATTGACCTGCCCAAGGACGTGCAGGAAGCCCAAATCGTGCCCGACTACGACGTGCCCATGGACCTGCCCGGCTATCGCGTCCCCGACGGACGTCCCGACCCGGAGAAAATCCGCCAACTGGCCCAGGCCATCCGCCAAGCACGCCGCCCGGTCATTTACGCCGGCGGGGGCGTAATCGCCAGCGGGGCCGCCCAGGAGCTGCGCCAGCTGGTCCAGAAGACGGGCATCCCGGTGGCCCTGACCGTGATGGGCCTGGGCGGCTTCTCCAGCTACGAGCCGCAGTGCCTGGACATGCTGGGTATGCACGGCACCGTGTATGCCAACTACGCGGTCAACGACGCTGACCTG
>JALSGI010000612.1 GCA_026982835.1 Planctomycetota bacterium
TGGAAGTGGCCCAGGCCGTTCCCGCCGCCGACGAGCAAGCCGCGCATCGCCGCCTGCTGGAAGCGGCCGTGCTGTGCAACGACGCTCAACTGGCCCCCGACGGCACCCCGCAGGGCACCCCCACGGAAAAGGCTCTGGTGACTGCGGCGCAACGGGCCGGAGTGGACGTGGCCCACCTGCGCTCTCGATGGCCGCGGCTGGGCGAAGTGCCCTTCTCCTCGGCCCGTAAACGCATGGCCACGCTGCACCGCACGCCGCAAGGGGAATTGCAACTGCTGGTCAAGGGAGCGGCCGAACAGGTGCTCCGGCGGTGCCAGGGCCTCTGCACGCCGCAAGGGAACCAGCCCTGGGACGAGGCGACCCGCGCCCACTGGGACACCCTGGCCGATCAGCTGGCCGACCAGGGCTATCGCGTGCTGGCCGTGGCTTGCCGCCCCTGGCCCGAGGAAACCTTGCCGCAAGAGGCCGAACAAGTGGAACAGGAGCTGTGGCTGTTGGGCCTGCTTGCGCTGATGGACCCCCTGCGGCCCGAGGTGCCCCAGGCCGTGGCCCGCTGCCGAAGCGCCGGGGTGCGGGTCATCATGATCACCGGCGACCATGCCCGCACCGCTCGCACCATCGCCCGCCAGGCCGGGCTGCTGGACGGTCAAGGCGAAGTGGTCACCGGAGGGGAGCTGGACCGGATGGACGATCAAGAACTGCAAACACGCATCGGTCGCATTGCCGTGTTTGCTCGTGTGGCTCCTGCGCACAAGTTGCGGATTGTGCAGGCCCTGCAGGCCCAGCAGCACGTGGTGGCCATGACCGGCGACGGGGTGAACGACGCCCCCGCGCTGAAACAGGCCGACATCGGCGTGGCCATGGGGCAGACGGGCACCGACGTCAGCAAAGAAGCCGCCCGCATGGTGCTGGCCGACGACAACTTCGCCACCATCGTGGCCGCGGTGGAGCAGGGACGCGTGGTCTATGACAACATCCGCAAGTTCGTGCAATACCTGCTCACGGCCAACGCGGCCGAAGTGCTGGTGCTGTTCCTGGGCGTGCTGGCCGGATGGCCCTTGCCGCTGCTGCCGGTGCACCTGCTGTGGATCAACCTGGTCACCGACGGATTGCCCGCGCTGGCCCTGGGGTTCGAGCCGCCGGAACGGGACGTGATGCGCCGCCGCCCCCGCCCCCGGGACGAAAGCATCTTCGCCGGTGGAGTGGGCGTGCAGCTGGTGGTGTTTGCCGGGGTGATGACCGCCGGGGTGCTGGGGGTGTTCTGGTGGTGGCTGCCGGCCCAGCCCCAGGCCGACTCCCCCGGGGTGATCTACGCCCGCACGCTGGTGTTTTTCACGCTGGCCGTGATGCAACTTTTCTTTGTGCTGGGGCTGCGCCGCCGGAGCGACCCGCTGTGGCATCGGCGAAGCTGGACCAACCCGCTGCTTTGGGCTTCGGTGGCCCTGGGTGTGGTGTTGCAACTGGGCACGATCTACGTGCCGGTGGCCGCCCGGTGGTTTCGTACGGTGCCGCTGTCAGCGGCAGACTTGCTGCTGGCATCGGCCGTGGCCGCCGTGCCGCTGGTGCTGCTGGAAGGGTGGAAGCTGCTCCAAGGCTTGCGGGGGCGAACCGTCTGAGCCCCGCACGTCAGTGCGGGGAAGTCTTGGGTCGTGGGTCGTGGGCGAGGTGCGCGGCTTTCGCCGCGGGAGGCGTGGAGGCTTGAGGGCTTGGAGGGATGGCGAGCCGCGGGCTTCAGCCCGCGGAGGAGCCCAAGAGCCCCGCACGTCAGTGCGGGGAAGTCTTGGGTCGTGGGTCGTGGGTCTTGGGCGAGGTGCGCGGCTTTCGCCGCGGGAGGCGTGGAGGCGTGGAGGCTTGGAGGGATGAGGGGGTGCTTCCGCACCCGGCAGGAATCGGCGTGCGGTGTGCAGCTTTCGCTGGAGCTTCAGCTCGGGGAGAAGAGCCCCCCGCGTAAGCGGGGGGAGAAGCCAAACGACCAGCGGCCAGCAGCAAGCAGGAAGTGGTGAACGGCGAATGGTTAATGGCCCGTGGCAACCACCGACTGACGGCGCGGCTCGCTAGTTGGGGTGTGAGTCGGCGTTTTTTTTCTCGCATTGGCGAGCCCCGGACTTCAGTCCGGGGAGAGCCGAATGAACGCATTGCGTTTTTCCTCCGCCAGCTGAAGCTGGCGGCTCGCCGTTGGCAAGAATCAACGCTTATTTCTACCACGTACGGAAGCGTCGGATCAGCAATGTGCTAGCTGGCTAAACACGTACCGAGCTAAAGCTCGGGGCTCGCCGATTGCAAGAATTAGCGTTTGTTCCGACTGCGGAGCGGAAGCTCCGGCGCAGCGGCGCACGGCGCAAGCCGCAAGCCGATTGCCGCCTCCCCGCACGAACGTGCGGGGCTCTGGCTCCTCAAGACCCAAGACCCAGGACCCAGGACCACCTACACCCCCCAGTGCGCAAGCACCAGGCCTGCCAGGTCCAGGTCCGAAAGCACCGGGCCAAACAGCAGTCCCGGCTCCCCCGTCCACAGCCGTCCTTGTTGTTCCTCGGCTTGCGGCACCCGGCCGTGTGTGGCCCGACAGATCCCAAGCCCCAGTTCCGGGGACGACGCGATCCCCCAACGCTTCAGCCACTCGGGCAGCCCCCAGTGGACCAGCCGCACCTTTTGCGGGAGCTCTTTGTCGAGACTTTGCGCCGGGCAAGAGCACACAAACACCGCGTTGCGTGGGGCCAGCAGCCACAGCTGCGCAGTCGCCTCTTGAGAGCTGCCGCCCCCTGGGGTGACAAGCCCGCACTGCGAGGCCGTGACCACCTCCGCCTGCGGCACCAGGGCGGCCAGCTGTTCCCGCAGTCGCTCGGCGGCAAGAGGAAGCTGCCGGGACCAAGTGAGTCGTGCCACCTGGTGTTCCACCTGCAAGGTGAACACCGCCGTAGGTTCTTCCCGGCCCGGGGCGAGCTGCTCGGCCAATTGGCCCAGATGCAGACGCACCGGCTCCAGATCGACCACCTGCTCCACTTCTTGCAATCCCCAGGGATCGACCAGCAACAGGGTGTGCTCGCCGCCGCCTTCCGCTTCGGATCGCAGCCGCTCGGCAAACTCCAGCACCTCCACGGCGCAGCGTCGGGCCAACGCGGCCCCTTGCCGGGAGTGCAGCCCCCACAGATAAGCCCCCGCAAGCACCACCGGCACATAGACAATGCCCAGGGCCGCCTCGGCGTGCCGGAAGGCCACAGCGGCCGAAGCCAAACACCACCGCAGCAGCTCCTCCAGGGCGGCTGGGAGTTCCTGGGGGGCTTTGGCTTCCAGCGGGAAGGACCGGGGGCCAGGACCGCACGCCCGCTGCACGGCATCCCGCACCTCCGGGGGCCAGATGTCCCACGGGCCGACCTCGTCCCCCCCGGCAGGGCGTGCCCCCAGCGCGGCCCCCTGCCCGGGAAGCGGCAGCAGCCAGCAGGCGCTTGGGAGATGGGGCCTGTGGCGGGCCAGGTGGTCCCACAGCCAAAGGGGCTGCTCGGTGCCGGTTTCGTTCCGGGAGGAGTGCCCGCGGGTCCAAAGCTCTAGCCCCGGCCCCTCTTGCCCGGAAAAAAGCGTCCCCAGCACCACCTGCTCCAGCACCGGAAACGAGGGACCCAAGGGCATCCACTCCGGCAGGCACGCTTCCAGCTCCGCGCAAGTCCGCTCCCAGGCCGAAAGGCCGGGGACGACTAGAACCGTGACCGAGTCAGGCATGGGGTTCTTCGGAGGCTGGAGAGTGCTTCTTTTGGGCGGCCTGGATCAGCGGGGCCAGGAAGCCGTAGCTTTGCTCCACGGCCTGCGGGGCCATGTGGCTGTGGCGACTCAACTCCACATACAGCCCGCCGGTATAGCCGCAGCCGGCCAGGGCGTCGATCACCGGCGGAAACTCCATCTGCCCCTGGCCGAACATCAGGTGCTCGTGCACCCCGCGGCGCATGTCCTCAATGTGCACGTTGACCAGCTCTCCGGCCCAGCGGCGAACAAGCTCCGGCAGCGGCCCTTCCCGCTGGCAGAACACGTGGCCCAGGTCCATCGTCAGCCGCAGCCAAGGGGTGGGGAGCCGCTGCTTGAGCCGGGCAAAATCCTCCAGCGTGGCCACCAGCATGCCCGGCTCCGGCTCAAAGCCCAGGACAATCTGCCGCCTTTCCGCTTCGGCCAGCAGCTGCTCCAGCTCGCCGGTGAGGTACCCCCAGGATTCTTCCGACGGGATGTCTGGATCAGCGCACCCGGACCACAGCGAAACGCACTCGCTTTCCAGCTCCTCGGCCACCCGGAGGGCATGCTGCAGAAACGCCACGCGGCGGCGGCGGCCTTCGGCTTGGGGAGTGACCAGAGTGGGTTCGTGCTTGCGGCGGGGATCGAGCAAAAACCGGGCCCCTGTTTCCACCACGCTGCGCATGCCCAGGCGGCCTAGCTCGGTGCGGATCGCTCGCAGTTGCTCTTGCCAATCGGGGTCGCGGGGATTGAGCAGGTAGTGGTCGATAGTCAGGGCCACGCCCTGGTAACCTTGCTCGGCCAGCAGGCGCAGGGCCGCAAGCGGCTCGTGGTGAGCCAGCCCGTTGGTGTTGTAGCCCAGGTACATCGTTTGCAAGGTCGGCTTGTTTCAGGTGGGTCGGGACCATCGCCGAAGCAGAAGCGCCGGCAACAGCAGGGCCAGCACCAGCATGGCCCAGCGCGGCCCGGCCAAGGGGATCACCGCCGCAGCGTCGAAGACGATGATCGAAAGCAGCATCTGGCCCACGGCTACCTGCACGTTCAGCGGGTTGGGCACTCGGATCGCCTGGGCGGCCCGCCACACGATAATCGCCATCAACACCACCAGCAGGAATTGCCAGGAGTAGAACGTCTTGGGGGCAAAGACCAGCGGCAGGTCGATGCCGCGCGGATAGAATGCCAGCAACATGAAGCTGCATCCCACCAGGCCCAAACCGGCCATCAGGCCCGGTCGGGGCACCGGATCGCGGTCTTCATATCGGGCAAACCAGGAGAGTCCCAGCACGTAAAGTGCCAAAGCCCCGGCCACCCACAACGGGGCAATCTCCCCCAGGGACCAGGCGCTGGCCCCCAGCAGCAGATTCAGCCCCCGGCACGCGGCCAGCACGGCCGGTCCCAGCCACAAGCGCTTCAGCCCATAGTCGTACCCGGCCACCAGTGCGGCCAGCCCCAGGGCCACCCCGCCGGGTGCAAGCCCCCCTTGCAACGCTCCGGCCAGGAAGGCCAAGGCGGGGCCCAACACCAGCAGAAACCAGCCTGCGGCCCGGGCAGTGGCCAGGGGGATGCGTCCTGCGGGAAGGGGGCGCCGCGGGCGTTGCTTGGCGTCTTCCTCCACGTCGGCCACGTCGTTGAGGATCATCCCGGCCGTATAGAGCGAGCTGGAGGCTCCCAGCAGCAACAGCAAGGCTCCCCACTGGACGGGGCTTTCGGGCCGGCCCAGCAACAGGAATCCGGCCAGCACGTCGGCCCAGGCCGTGGGCAGGTTGGTCACCCGGGCCAGTTGTAGCCAGGGGACAAGTCGCGATGGGGTAGCCGAGCTGTTCACGTTGGGGTACTTGGGAAAAAGGTGTTCTTTTTGGCGGAAGACCGCGGCAACACGGTCCCCGTGTTTCTGCTGGTTCTGATCTGCCGGAACAGCAATCCCGACCGGCCGCCGACTTCCGGCGAACCGGCGGCGCTTTTCGCACTCCCCGCGGTTACTTGCTTTTCTGCGGCTTGGGCCGGGGCATGGGCGCTTGGACTTCGCGGCGCCACTGTTTGAGCATCTGGTGCAATTTTTGGGCCAGCTCCGGCTTCTGCCCGGCCAAGTTGTGCTGCTCGCCGATGTCGTTCTCCAGGTCGTAAAGCTCCAGGCGGCCGTCTTCAAAGTACTCGATGAGCTTGTAGCGGCGGGTGCGGATCGCCCCGGCGGGCGTAGTGCGCCAGGTGCCCCGGCGCACGTTGGCTTGCAAGTAGGCCGGAAAGTGCCAATAGAGAGCTTGACGCTTCAGTTGCTCCTTGCCCCCGCTTTGCCAAAGCGGTAGCAGGCTCAGGCCGTCCAGCGGGTTTTTCGGCGGAGAGTCCAATCGCAACACGTCGCGGAACGTGGGCACGAAGTCCACGCTGATGACCGGCTCCGAGCAGACACTGCCCGGGGGAATCACCTCCGGCCAGCGGACCACCAGCGGCACTCGCACCCCGCCTTCATACAGGCTGCCCTTGCCGCGGCGCAAGGGGGAGTTGTCCGTGATGTTCCGCCCGGCCAGGCCGCCCAAGCGGCCGTAGCCGCCCACGCCGCCGTTGTCGGAAGTGAAGATGACGATCGTGTTGCGGCTCAGCTCCAACTCGTCCAGCACGGCCAGAATCCGGCCCACGCTCTGGTCCAGCGACTCGATCATGGCGGCATAGACGGGATTTTTATGCCCTCCGGCCGGCGGCTTGCGGCGGTACTTTTCGATCAATTCCTCCTTGGCCTGCAAGGGCGTGTGCACAGCGAAATGCGGCAGGTAGAGGAAGAAAGGCCGGTGGCGATTGCGGCGGATGAACTCCACGGCCCGGTCAGTAAGCCAGTCGGCCAGGTAGGCGTCCGGGGGGATTTTCCGCGGTGGGTTGGTCTTGAAGCGGAAGTGCCTGCCGGCGGTGACGATCGCCTCGTCGAAGCCGCGGCGGGAAGGGTGATACCCCCGCGCCCCGCCCAGGTGCCACTTGCCGAACACCCCTGTGGCGTAACCGGCCTGTTTGAACACCTGGGCCAGGGTCTGCTCGGAAAGGGGCAATCGGGTGCGGTTGGGCACCGGCACCAGCTTGCGGAACTTCTCCAGCCCGCGCTCGGAGGTGCCCACGGTAAAAATCCCGTGCCGCGGCGAGTAGCGCCCGGTCATCAGGCACGCCCGGGTGGGAGCGCAGTTGGGCCCGCAGGTATAAGCGGCCGTGAACTTCATCCCCTGGCGGCAGAGACGGTCGATGTGGGGCGTTTCGTAGTAGCGGGAGCCGTAGCAGCCCAGATCGGTCCAGCCCAGGTCGTCGGCCAGGATGAACACCACGTTGGGCCGCCGGGGCGGTTCCCCGTGGGCCGCCGGGGGAGAACCGCTGACGGCCACCAGAGCCAAAGCCGTAACCCAAATTGCAGGGAAGAGCTTGCCGATCATGGGGCACCTTGGTCTCGGGAAAGCGGCCTTTTGCCAGCTTACACTCGGCCAGCCACCTGCGCAAGTGTGCGGATGTTCCAGCGGGGGTCCAGCACTCCATCAACCACCGGCCGGCGGCGGTTCCCCGGCGGCGGCTAGCGCCTCCGGCAGCCGGACGGCTCCCTCGTACAGTGCCCGGCCGACGATGCAGCCGGCTGCGCCCAGTTGGGCCAGGCGGCGGATGTCTTCTGCGGAGCTTACCCCGCCGGAGGCCACTACCGGCAGCCGCACCCCTTGTACCATCCGCTGCACGCCCTGGAAGTTGGGGCCCTGCATCATGCCGTCGCGGGCAATGTCGGTATAAACCAGTGCGGCAAGCGGCAGCGATTCGTACCGCCGGGCAAGCTCCAGGGCGTCCACCTCGGAAGTCTCCAGCCAGCCGCCTGTGGCCACGCGACCGTCGCGGGCGTCCAGCCCCAGCACCAGGCGGCCCGGGAACTGGCGGGCCATCTGCTGAAACCACGGCGGGTCTTTCAGCGCCTGGGTGCCGACGACCAGTCGGGCCACGCCCAGGGAAAGCCAGTGCTCGATCACCTGTTGGCTTCGCACCCCGCCGCCCAACTGGCACGGCACATCGACCGCCTGGAGGATCGCCTCCACGGCCGCGGAGTTGGTCATCCGGCCGCTGCGGGCCCCATCCAGATCCACCAGGTGCAATCGCCGGGCGCCCTGGGCGACCCAGTGCCGGGCCATTTGGGCCGGATCGTCACCGAAGACGGTCTCTTGCTCGTAATCGCCTTGGCGGAGCCGCACGCAGCGACCGCCGCGGATGTCAATGGCCGGCCAAAGTTCCATGGGTGGTTTCTCGCCTGGAGGGTGGTCTGTTTCTATCCGGCTCGTCGTTTGGTGTGTATCGCTGCTTGTTCTTGCACCGGCGAGCCGCGTGCGTGAGCACGCGGTTATTCAAAAATAACAGCGACCGCGTCTTGCTGGAAACAACCGCCAGCTGACGCCGGCGGCTCGCCGTTGGGTGTGCGACGGCTTTTTTCTCGCGTTGGCGAGCCCCCGGCTTTAGCCGGGGGAGAGCCGACTCAACGGCTTTTGGTTTTCCTCCGGGAGCTAAAGCTCCCGGCTCGCCGTTGAGCGATTGTTCTTGACCTGGAGCGGAAGCTCCCAGTGGCCCACGGCCCTGCCGGGGCTCCGTCGGCTGAAGCTGGCGGCTCGCCGCTCAACCGCGGGCTAACGCCCCCGGCTCGCCATCCCTCCATCCCCCCAAGTCTCCACGCCCCCACGCCTCCGGTGCGGAAGCACCCGCCCAAGACCCATGACCCAAGACCCAAGACCTCTGGAGCGGAAGCACCAGCGCAAGCCGCAAGTCGCATGCCGCACGCCGCCTCACCAGGCCAGCGGCTCTTTCCACGCCTGGCGGAGCTGTTCCACGGCGAGCGAAACCACCGTGGGCGTGTGCAGCTGCCACGGCTCGCCTTCTTCCTCGCGTTGCGGGACGGGCACGCCGCCGATCCGCAGCACCGGCTCCTGGAGCACTTCCCCCACCAGGGCGCAGGGCACGTCGTGCATCAGCTCCTCGAACGCCCCTGCCCGTTCCGGCGGCACCTCGCACAAAAACCGGGAATGCGACTCGCTGAACAGCAAAATGGCGTTGGCCGCCAGGTGCGTGCTCAGCGGGTGCAGTTCCAGCTCCGGGGCTTCTTGGGCCCAGGCCCGCTGGTAGTGTTCGGCTTCCTGCGGCAGGGAGAGCTGGTGGGGCACGCGGGCCAGGTCGAGCGAAGCTCCCCAGTATCCGGCCAGGGCCATCTCGGCGGCGGCCACGGCCAGGCCCCCTTCGCTTAAGTCGTGGCAGGCCACGAGCAGCTCCTGCTGGATGGCTAGGTGGATGCGCAAGAATATCTCCCAGGCGGTGTCCAGGTCCACCTGCGGCACCTGTCCCCCGGGTAGCCCGAACACCAGCGAATAGTGGCTGCCGCCCAGCTCTTCCCGCGTGGTGCCCACCAGGTAGAGCAAGTTGCCGGGCTGCTTCAGGTCCATGGTGACCGCACGGCGCACGTCTTCCATCTGCCCTACGGCGCTGATGAGCAGCGTGCCGGGGATGGCAATCTGCCGCGAGCGCCCCTGGGAATCGGTGTATTGGAACTCGTTGTTCAGGCTGTCCTTGCCGCTGATAAAGGGGATGTTCCAGGCCAGGGCCACGTCGTGGCAGGCCAGGGCCGCCCGCACCAGGGAGCCGAGCACCTCGGGCCGCTCGGTGTTGCCCCAGCAGAAGTTGTCCAGCAGCGCCACGCGGCGGGGATCGGCCCCCACGGCCACGGCGTTGCGCACCGCCTCGTCGATGGATCCGGCGGCCATGTGGTAGGGGTCCAGGTCGCCGTAGTGGGGATTGATGCCGCAACTGATGACCACGCCGCGGTAGCTGTCCAGCTCGGGGCGAATGACGGCGGCATCGCTGGGGCCGTCCATCAGCCTTCCTACCAGCGGCTTGACCACCGAGCCGCCCTGCACTTCGTGATCGTACTGGCGGACGATCCACTCCTTGCTGGCCACGTTCAGCGCGCCGAGGATGCGCAGCAGCGTCTGGCCGTGGTCCCAGTGGTCGTATTCGCCCACCTCCAGCGGCTCCGGCTCCGGCGGACGATAGACGGCTTGCCGCACCACCGGCGGGCGACCGTGGTGCAGAAACTCCATCTCCAGCTCGCCCACGGTGTGCCCCTGGTAGCGCAGGTGTAGCTTGCCGGTGGGCACGAAGCGGCCGATGACGGTGGCCTCCACCCCCTCGGCCTGGCAGAGCTGTTGCAGTTCGGGCCATTTTTCTTCGGGCACGGCCAGCACCATGCGTTCCTGGGCCTCGGAGATCCAGATTTCGGTGTAGGAAAGCCCCTGGTATTTGAGCGGCACCCGTTCCAGGTCCACTTCGGCCCCGAGCTGGGCGCCCATTTCGCCCACGGCACTGGAGTAGCCGCCGGCGCCGCAATCGGTGATGGCGTGGTAGAGTTTGCGGTCGCGTGCCTGCAAGAGCACATCCAGCAGCATCTTCTCGGTGGTGGCGGTGCCGATCTGCACCGCCCCGCCGGAGAGTTCTTCGCTCTGCTGGGTCAGCTCGGCCGAGGAGAAGGTGGCCCCGTGGATGCCGTCCCGGCCGGTGCGGCCGCTCAGGGTGACGATCAGGTCCCCAGGCCGAGCCTCCTTGTGGCTGCACTCCACCGGCAGCAGACCCACGGTGCCGCAGTACACCAACGGGTTGCCCAGGTAGCGGCGGTCGAAGCACACCGCGCCGTTGACCGTGGGAATGCCCATCCGGTTGCCGTAGTCGCGCACGCCGGCCACCACGCCCTGCATCACCCGCTTGGGGTGCAGCACTCCGGGGGGAAGCTCCTCGGGGGGCAGATCGGGGGGGGCAAAGCAGAACACGTCGGTGTTGGCCACCGGCCGGGCGCCCAGCCCCGTGCCCAGGCAGTCGCGGATCACGCCTCCCAGCCCCGTGTTGGCTCCCCCGTAAGGCTCCAGGGCCGAAGGGTGATTGTGCGTCTCCACTTTGAACACCAGATGATGCCGGGGGCTGAACTGGACCACGCCGGCGTTGTCTTCAAAGACGCTCACACACCAGTCTTCCGGGCCTAGCCGCCGCCGCACCTCCTGCGTGGCGGCGAAGATGGTTTCCCGCAGCATGTTTTCAAACTCGCGCACCCCCTGCTCGTCCTCGTAGCGGATGCGCCCTTTGAGCGTCTTGTGGCTACAGTGCTCGCTCCAGGTCTGGGCCAGCGTTTCCAGCTCCACGTCCGTGGGATCGCGGCCCAAGCGGCGGTAATACGCCTGGATGGTTTTCATCTCCTCCAGGGAGAGAAACAGTTGCCCCTGGCGGCTCAGCCGCAAAAGTTCCTCGTCGTTCATCCCCCGCAGCGGCACATGCACCAGGCGGAACTGGTACGGTTGGCCCAACTCCAGCGAGTCCAGCTTCAGCGGGCCGGCGACCACCTGCTCAATCGCATCGTTGGCCATCACGCGGCGGCAAAGCGGCTCCAGCACGGCGGAATCCAACTGCGGCAGCCAGAACTTGCGCAGCGTGCGCACCTGCTCCACCGGGTAGCCCAGGTCGGCCAGGGCCTGCCGGGTGCTTTCGGCCACCGGGTCCATCACGCCCGGCTTGGGCAGCACATGGACCACCAGTTCCAGCTTCCCCTGCGGGGCGCACAGTTGCGCTTCGCCGGCGGCCCCCACGGCGAATTGTTCCACCACCGGATCGACCAGCAGCTCGTTGGCGGCCCCCTGAACCTGTTCCTGAGACAGCTCCCCCTGGAGCAAAAAGCCCCGGGCCGAGCGGACCGGCAGCTCGGGCACCAGGTGCAGTTCCTGGGCGGCTTGGGCCACTTGTTGGGCCAGGCGGTCCGGCTGGCCGGGTCGGGGCAGAATGTCAATTTCCCACAGCATCGCGGCGGCGTTTGGCTTGCTGGAGCAATCGGCCCAGGGCACGCGCGTCCCGGCGACGCACGGCCCGGAGCCATTGTTGTAGCTGCTTTTCAAACTGCTCCAAGGCCCTTTGCACCTGCGGGGCGTTTTCGGTGAGGATCTGCACCCACAGCTCCACCTCCCCGGCGGCCAGGCGGGTGGTATCGCGGTAGCCGGTGCCGGTAAAGTCGTTCCACCGCGGCGGCACGGTGCCGGCCAGCACCGCGGCCACCACGTGCGGCAGGTGGCTGGTCCAGGCCATGCGGCGGTCGTGCTCCCGGGCCGAAAGCCGCACGGTGCGGGCGCCCACGCACTGCCAGAGCCGTTCGACCTGCTCAACGGCTTCGGCCGGGTTTTGCCGCACCGGGGTGAGGATGGCCAGGCGATCCTGGAACAGATCGGCCCGGGCGTGCCGCGGTCCGCTTTGGTGGCTGCCTGCCAGGGGGTGGGCGGGTACGAACCGCGTTGCTTGCTTCGGGCAAGCCGACCACACGGCCTGCACGATCGGCTCCTTGACGCTGCCGGCGTCGGTGACCACCGCCTGCGGCGGGGTGTGCTCCAGGGCGGCTTGTACGCCTTGGGCCACGGCGGCCACGGGAGTGCACACCACCACCAGCTCCGCCTCGCGCACCGCCCGCGGCAGCGACGTGCTGCCGTGGGTGATGGCCCCCACCTGCCGGGCCTGGTTCAAGGTACTGCGTCGCCGGGCCACCCCGACGACCCGGCCCACAACGCCCCGACGGAGCAAAGCCTGGCCCAGCGAAGCGCCGATCAGCCCCGGGCCGACGATGGCAATCGTGTTCCAGCGGTGTTGCGTCAAGGATGAAAGCTCCCACTGGGGGCAGAGAAAGGCCCCGTTGAACGGCTGCCTGCCGCCGCACCGAGGTGGGAACGGCGTGCGGCTAGCGGGTTTTGGTTCCTGGAGTTTACACCATCGGCAGGGATTGTGCATCCGGTGGCCATTTCCTCCGGCAGCAGAAGCTCCCGGCTCGCCGACGGCCAGGCCGTTGTGGCAAAGCCGCCGGGGGTTGTTACACTGGAACCATTCCCCCGGTCAGGCCCTCCGGCTTGTGGCGCGTGGTTGTCTTCGCTTTGTTGCCCTCGTGGCGATTTGCTCTCGCAGGTTTTGCCTCCGCTTGTTTGTGTGCCGACAAAAGTTCCCATGAGTTCGGATCAACTGGACATCGACGCCCTGGCCCGCTACCTGCACCTCACCCCGGAGAAGGTGCAGCGGCTGGTCCATCGCGGCAAGATACCGGGCCGCAAGGTGGGGGGCCGCTGGGTGTTTTCGCTGCCGGAGATTCACCAGTGGCTGGAAGAGCAGATCGGGCTGACCGAGGACGAGCAGGAGCTGCATCGGCTGGAGGAAGCCTTTGCTCCCACTTCTCAGGAGGAGATGACCATTGCCGAGCTGCTGCCGCTTGCCGCGGTGGCCGTGCCGTTGGAGGCGCGCAGTCAGAACTCGGTCATCCGCCAGATGGTGGAGCTGGCCGCCGGTACCGGCTGGCTCTGGGACCCGGACCGCATGGCCCAGGCCGTGCGACGGCGCGAGCAGCTGCATACCACGGCCCTGGACAGCGGCGTGGCCCTGCTGCACCCGCGGCGGCCGCTGCCGCAGATTCTGCAACAGCCGTTTCTGGCCTTCGGCCGCACGGTGCAGGGTGTACCTTTTGGGGGGAGCCGGGGGATTTTGACCGATCTGTTTTTTCTTATCCTTTCCACCGACGACCGCGGGCACCTGCACACCCTGGCCCGACTCTCCCGCATGATCGGAGATGTGGAGTTCCTCCGCCAGTTGCGGCAGGCCCCGGACGCGGCTAGCGCCCATGAGCTGATCTGCCGCCGGGAGCAGGAG
>JALSGI010000613.1 GCA_026982835.1 Planctomycetota bacterium
CGGAACAGTTGTTCGTGTTGGTTGCGGAATAGTGAGAGCAACTGGGTCCGCCAGTGTTGCCACAGTCCGGCGGCCGCTTCGAGCAGCTCCTGGGGGAACCAGGGATGCGGTTCCAGGTCCGGAGGCGAAGCGGCCACGTCCTGATTGGTCAAAAGGGAGCCAAAGTCGACATAAGGGGCTTTGTCCAGCATCTGCTCCAGCGTGGAGCGGACCCAACCCAGCCCTTTGAGCCGGGCAGCCAGCAGCAGTGTGGCATCTTGCTGCTCCAGCAGCTCCCGCAGCACGTCTTCCATCACTTTGTGGCGCATCACCTGGCTTTCAAACTCGTCGGCCACGCGGAACCGGGGGTCCAGCCTCGCCTCCACCGGCCAGCGGCGCAGCAGGGCCACGCAGAAGGAGTCGATGGTGCTGATCCGCGCCGTGTGCAGCTGGTGCAGCAGGTGTTGCCACCGCTGCCGTGCCTCCTCGGTGTCGGCTTCTTCGGCTCGCTGCCGGCTATGGCGGCGGATGCGCTGCCGCATCTCCCGGGCGGCACGCTGCGTGAACGTGATGGCCACCAGGCGGCTGAGCACCCCGGGCCGGGGCCCCCGGCCTTCGGGGTCCAACTGGCCCAAGAACCGCTCGGTAAGCACGAACGTCTTGCCGCAGCCGGCCCCGGCCGAAAGGACCACGGACACTCCGCGGGGTTCCAAGGCAGCTTGTTGTTCAGGGGTGTACTGCATGCTAGGGCTCCGGGGGTTGCCAGGTTTTGTTCAGATCGCGCACCTGTCCGATCCGGCAGATGCGTTTCAAGGGGCAGAACCGCGTGCAGTCCTCCTCCTCGGAGAAGACGGCGAACTGCCCGCTGCGGATCCCCTGCCACAGGCGAAACACCAGCTCTTGCAGATTTTCCCAGCGTTGTTGCCACTGGGGATCGGATTTCAGCTTTCCTTCTTCGACCAGGTAGCGCTTGACGAACAGCTTGTAGCCCTTCCCCCCCTCCCGCAGGCGAACCGACCAGTAGCCCGATTCCAGCACCCGCATCGGCTTGAAGATGGCTTCCAAAGCCGCCGGGTACAGCTCCAGCTGCAAGGCCGTGGGCGAGGGGGCTTCTTCCCCTTTGGGGGATCGAAATTTACCACCGGTCTTGTAGTCGATCACCAGGGCCACCTGGTGAGGGCCGAGAGTGCCCACGTCCACCCGATCCACCCGACCCGACAGATGCAAGCGGTGTTCGCCCCGCTGGAGCAAAAACGCCGGCGGGGGACGGTCTTCCCCCTGGTCGGGCGGTCCCCCGAAAGCCAGCTCCAGGTGGGTGGGCCGTGGAAATTGCGTCCAGCCCATCTTACGCAAGATTTCCACGTACTGTTTCATCTGCTCGTGATAAGCCCGCAGCATCTCCCGCAAGTCTTCCCTGGTGAGCCGGGCCAAGGCGCGCAGCATGCCGGGACGTTGATCTTCCGGGCCGAAGTGTTCTTCCAGCACCTCCTCCACCAGGGGAGCCCACTGCTGGAGGAATTCTTCGGCGGAGCACTGGGCCAGGTGTTGCAGATCGGCCTGTTGCCGGTGCCCGCGTGCCATCAGGGAGTGGAACAGCAGTCCCAGTTGAGTCTTTTCCAGCTCCTCGGCTGGTTCTTCCAGAGGACGGATGTCCAGGAAGCGTTCCATAAGAAAACGCCAGGGGCAGAAGGCATACTTCTCCAGGGAAGTGACGCTGACGGTGGACCCTTGAGCCCAGCGCCGCTGCACTGCTTCCAGTGCCGGGTCCAGATCGAGCATTCCTTCCCAAGGGCCGAAGCGGCCGAATTGCCCTCGCTGCCAGACGCTTTGCCATCCGCGGAACAGCTGCTGGCAGAGCGACTCTTCGTCCTGGTGCAGACTCCAGCTGAGCCATTGCAAATTGCCCTGCCGCGCCTCCTCCACGGCCAGCAGCCAGCGTTCGCGGGCGTTGATGGCCCGATTGTCCCGC
>JALSGI010000614.1 GCA_026982835.1 Planctomycetota bacterium
GGTTCACCGTGCGCGTTGTTTTCCACAAACGCGTTCTGTTCCTGCTAGGTGCGGAAGCACCACATCTGGCATCCCCATGCTAGCTGGCTAAACACGTACGAATAAACTCAAGCCGCGCTCGGCTTGCGTGCTGGTGGTTCGCCTGGGAAGCTCTCGTTCCAAGGATCACCCGGCCCATGACCACTCCGCTCTGGCAATGTTCGGCCTCGGAGTTGCTATCGCTGCTGGCGCAAGGGGCCGTCACGGCCGAAGAGCTGGCCGCCGAGTTCTTGCAGCGGACCCAGCGACTCAACGACTCTTTGAACGCGGTGCTGCACGTCCATCCCCAGGCGTTGGAGCAGGCCCGGGAAGTGGATCGCCGCCGCCGGGCCGGGGAGCCGCTGGGCGTGCTGGCCGGGCTGCCCGTGGTGGTCAAGGACAATCTCTGCACGGCCGACATGCCTACCACGTGCGCTTCCCGCATGCTGGCCCAATACCGTAGCCCCTTCGATGCCACCGTGATCGAGCGGCTGCGGCAAGCCGGGGCGGTGCTGCTGGGCAAGACGAACCTGGACGAGTTTGCCATGGGCAGCTCCAACGAAACGTCGCACTTCGGCCCGGTACGCAACCCCTGGAACCCGCAGCGCATCCCAGGGGGCTCCAGCGGCGGGGCCGCAGCGGCCGTGGCCGCAGGGCTGGCTCCGCTTTCCCTGGGCAGCGACACCGGCGGCTCGATCCGCCTGCCGGCCGGGCTGTGCGGCGTGGTGGGGCTCAAGCCCACCTATGGCCGCGTGAGCCGCTGGGGACTGGTGGCCTTTGCCAGCAGCCTGGACCAGATCGGCCCGCTGGCTCGTACGGCCCAGGACTGCGCCTTGCTGCTGGAAGTGATCGCCGGCCACGATCCCCGCGATTCCACCAGCGTGCCGCGGGAAGTGCCCGCCTACAGAAAGCTTCTGGATTCCCCGCCTGTGGGTCTGCGCATCGGCTACGTGCCGGAACACCTGGAGCAGGCCGCGCCCGCGGTGCAGGAAGCGGTCCGCCAGGGGCTGGACGTGTTGGTGCAGGAGTTGGGCGCCCGCCTCGTGCCCATCCGGATGCCCCATGCCCGATATGCCGTGGCCACCTACTACATCATCGCCCCCAGCGAGGCCTCCAGCAACCTGGCCCGCTACGACGGCGTACACTTCGGCTATCGGGCCGAGGAACAGGCCGTGCTTGGGCAACTGCGGCAAGAGGCCGAGGCGCTGCGCCGGGCCGGCGATCAAAAGGGGCTGGAAGAGCTGGATTCCCCGCTGGTGCGGCTTTATCGGGCCACGCGGAGCCAAGGTTTCGGGCCGGAAGTGAAGCGGCGGATCATGCTGGGCACCTACGCCCTCAGCGCCGGCTACTACGACCAGTACTACCTCAAAGCGCTCAAAGTGCGACGGCTCATCCGCCAGGACTATCTGGAGGCCTTCCAGCAGGTGGACCTCATCGCCGGGCCGGTGAGCACCACCACCGCCTTTGCCCTGGGCGAGAAGCAGGACCCGCTGGAAATGTACCTGGTCGATCTGTTCACCGTGGGGGCCAACCTGGCCGGGGTGCCCGCTTTGTCGCTCCCCTGCGGGTTCGATGCCGAGGGGTTGCCGGTGGGCATGCAGCTGCAAGGGCCGCTTTTTGCCGAGGATCGCCTGCTGCAACTGGCCCACCACTACCAGCAACACACCTCCTGGCACCGGCAGCAGCCGCAACTGGCTGGGCAGGCGTAGGGGGCTTGCGCGGTCTTGGGTCCTGGGTCTTGGGTCTTGAGGAGCCCCGCACGTCAGTGCGGGGAGAATCGGCGTGCGCCGGTGCTTCCGCACCGGGCAAGAACAAACATTATCCTCTTGCAATCGGCGAGCCGCCAGCTTCTCAGCTGGCGGAGAACCGCGAGCCGGGAGCGTAAGCCCCCGGAGGGCTTGGAGGCATGGGGGCTTGGGGGCTTGGGGGC
>JALSGI010000615.1 GCA_026982835.1 Planctomycetota bacterium
GGGCAAACGCGCTGATGGTTTCCCCGCGGGCAAGCTCCGGAAGCCAGCGGCGTTTTTGCTCCTGGGAGCCGAACAGCACGATGGCCCGGGGACCAATCGAATGATGGGCGTTGACGAAAAGCGCGGTGCTGGAGCACCATCCGCCCAGCACCTCCAGCAGCCGGCAGTAGCCGGTTTGGGAAAGCTCCAGCCCGCCGCAATCGCGCGGCATGCACGCTCCCAGCACGCCCAGACGCCCCAGGCCGCGGATCACCTCCGGGGGGATGTCCGCCTGGCGGTCGATTTGGGCCGGGTCGATCTGTTCCAGGCAGAAACGGTGGAGCTGCTCGGCCAGTTGGTTCACCTGGGGGTCGGCCCCGGGATCGGGATAGGGGACGAACCGATCGGCCAGGTAGTGGCCGAAGTAAAGCCCCTTGGCAAACCCGGCCCGAGCCAGGCGGTCGCCCAGCAGTTCCTCGGCCTGGGCCATCTGTTCCTGGTGCGAGGTGTGGGCCACGGCAGTTCTCCGTAACAAGAGGGTCCCGTGCCCGATCCATTGCACCCAAACCCCAGCGGGAACGCAACCGCACCCTGAGGAGGGCTTGGGGGCGTGGAGGCTTAGGGGCTTGGGGGCGTGGGGGCTTGGGGGCGTGGAGGCGTGGAGGGATGGAGGAGCCCCGCACGTTAGTGCGGGGAGGCGGCAGGGCCGCCAGCCACTGGGAGCTTCCGCTCCAGAGGTCTTGGGTCGTGGGGCGTGGGTCTTGCGGTGGTGCTTCCGCACCGGGGTGAGAACAAACGTCAACTTGCACAACCAAGAGCCCCCCGCGTCAGCGGGGGGAGGAACAGTTTCGGTTGCGGCTTGCGCGGTGCGCCGTTGCGCTGGAGCTTCCGCTCCACGGCAAGAACAAACGCGAGTTCTCACGTATCGGCGAGCCGCGTGCGTCAGCACGCGGTTTTTCACAAAACGGCACCAAATGCTACTTTGGTTTAGCAACCGGGAGCTCGTGCTCCCGGCTCGCCGTTTGTTGAAGAATCGGCGTTTGGTTCCACTTCGGCCAGCCCCGAGCTTCAGCTCGGGGAGAGCCGGATTAGTGCATTGCGCTATTTTTCTCCGCTGGCTGAAGGTGCGTGGCTCGCCACTTGCAAGAAAAAACGCTTATTCTCTCCTAGCATGGAAGCGCCAAACCAAGTGATGTGCTAGCTGGCTAAACACGTACAAAGCCGGGGGCTCGCCAAAATGTTGTGACACCAAACGACCAGCCGCAGGCTGTTAGCCGGAAGTGTCCCGCTGCGGCTTGAAGATCACCGCCGCCAGCGGCGGCAAGGTGATCTCCACCGAGTAGGGCTGCCCATGACAGGGGATTTCCTGGGCCATCACACCGGGAAAGTTGCCCAGGTTGCTGCCGCCGTAGTACTGGCTGTCGGAGTTGAAAATCTCCTGGTACCAGCCCCCTCGGGGCACGCCCAGGCGGTGCTTCATTCGCGGCACAGGCGTAAAGTTCAGCGCCACCAGCAGGAAGTCGTCCGGATCGTTGGCTCGCCGCAGGTAGGCCAGCGTGCTCTCCTGGTAGCTGTGGCAGTCGATCCACTGGAAGCCCTCGGGCTGGAAGTCCCGCTGGTGCAGGGCCGGCTGTTGCTTCAGCAGGCGGTTGAGGTCTTCCACCAGCTTCATCACCCCACGGTGAGTGTCCCAGGCCAGCAGGTCCCACTGCAGGGCCGCGTCGTAGTTCCACTCGTGCCACTGGCCGAAATCGCCGCCCATGAACAGCAGCTTCTTGCCCGGGTGGGTCCACATGTAGGCCAGCAGCAGTCGCAGGTTGGCGAACTTCTGCCACAGGTCGCCCGGCATCCGGCCCAGCAGCGACCCCTTGCCGTGCACCACTTCGTCGTGCGACAGGGGGAGGACGAAGTTTTCGTGAAACGCGTAGATGAGGCTGAAGGTCAGCTCGTCGTGGTGGTATTTGCGGTGGATGGGGTCGTGGGCCATGTAGCGCAGCGTGTCGTTCATCCAGCCCATGTTCCACTTGAGCGAAAACCCCAGCCCGCCCACGTAAGTGGGCCGCGACACAGCCGGCCAGGCGGTGGATTCCTCGGCGATGGTGAGCACGCCGGGGAACTGCAAGTGCACGATCTGGTTGAACCGCTTGAGAAACTCGATCGCCTCCAGGTTTTCCCGGCCGCCGTAGCGGTTGGGCACCCACTGGCCCTCGCCGCGGCTGTAGTCCAGGTAGAGCATCGAGGCCACCGCATCCACCCGCAGCCCGTCCACGTGGTACCGGTCCAGCCAGAACAGGGCGTTGGAGATGAGGAAGTTGCTCACTTCGTAACGGCCGTAGTTGAAGCACAGCGTGCCCCAGTCGGGGTGCTCGCCCTGGCGAGGATCGGCGTGCTCGTAGAGATGGGTGCCGTCGAATCGGGCCAGGCCGTGGGCGTCCTTGGGAAAGTGCGAGGGAACCCAGTCCACGATGACCCCGATCCCGTGCTGGTGGCAGTAATCCACAAAGTACATAAAATCCTGCGGCGAGCCGTAGCGGGCCGTGGGTGCGTAGTAGCCGGTCACCTGGTAGCCCCAACTGGCCGAAAGCGGATGCTCGGCCACCGGCAGCAGCTCCAGGTGGGTGTAACCCATCTGCTGGCAGTATCGCACCAGCTCGTGGGCCAGTTGGCGGTAGTTCATCCAGCCCCCCGGGCGCGAGGGGTCCCGCTTCCAACTGCCCAGGTGGACTTCGTAGATGGAGATGGGTTGGTCGTGGGCCTGGCGCTTGTTGCGGCTGGCCATCCAGGCCGCGTCGTGCCATTGGTACTGGTCCAGGTCGGCTACCACGGAGGCAGTGCGCGGCGGCACCTCCGAGGCAAAGGCGTAAGGGTCGGCCTTCTCGAATAGCTCCTCCCCGTAGCGCACGGCGTACTTGTAGAGTGCTCCAGGTTTCAGCCCCGGGATGAACAGCTCCCAGAACCCGCCCGGCTCGTGCTTGCGCATTACGTGGCGCCGGGGGTCCCAGTCGTTGAAGTCCCCGATGACCGAAACGGCCGTGGCGTTGGGCGCCCAGACGGCGAAGTTCACTCCGGCCACCCCGTCCACGCTGCGCAGTTGCGCCCCCAGTTTGCGGTAGCTCTGCCAGTGCGTCCCCTCGGCCAGCAGGTGGCGGTCGTAGTCGGTCAGCAGCGGGGGGAACGCATAGGGGTCGTACATTTCGGTTTGCTGCCCGTTGTGTTGCACCACGCGAAAACGGTACTGGGTGGCTCGCTGCGGCACCTCGGGCACCACGGCCTCGAACACTCCGGCCGGGTGCACGCGGCGCATGGGCATGCGGCCCCCGGGCACCGGCTCCCCTTCCAGCCACACCTGGCGTCCTTGGGGCAGGAAGGTGCGAATCACGCCCACGGTCCGCCCGCGCCACCGGGCCTGTTGCACGCCAAGTAATCCCTCGGGCCGGCTCAGGCGGCCACTGAGCAATTGTTCCAGGCGATCCAGGCAAAGCGAGGTTTGCACGCCGCAGGCTCCTTCCTGGTTCTATTGTGTTCGGGGGATTGCCTCAGGCACAGGGAAACGAGGGTTGGAGAATGAACTTTGCCGCCGGGATAGCAGGGCTCTCAGGCCGACTGCAACCAGCGTCGTGCCGGGGCAGCAGCAGGGCGCAGCCGGTGGAGGCGTCGAGACTGCACGTGCCGGAACCACCGCCAGGCCAGCGGGGGAACAAGCCGCGCACTTGGCGATCCGCTCTCCAGCAACAGCCCCAAGTCCCAAGGCAATCGCGGCAGCAGCTCCACCTGGTGGATGGCCCAACAACGCCGCAGCCGCTGCTGCCAGCAACTCGCCCCGGGAGGCGCCTCCTTGCAGGACAAGCGCATCTCCCGGCCACTGCTTTCCCGGTGCAGCTTCAAGCAAGTGGGCGATTCACTGCGCCCCAGGGCCAGGTGCACCCGGGCCGGCCCCTCCACGGCTTCCAGCCCACGCACCAGGCACAACTGGTAAAGCTCCAGCGGAGAGAGTTGCTCGTAGTCGTGGGCCACCAGCAGCGGTTCCGGGCCGCGTTGCAGAGAAAACCACCACCAGCCGAAGTCCCGGGCGATGGGGCGCACGTGACACACAAGCAGCAGCTCAGGCAGATTTTTCATGGCGGCTCGTCGCGGTTCGGGAGGGCTTGCAAGTTGCCGGTGCCACCGGGAAGGGGCGTTTTCCCGGCGGCGCCCTGGGACAGTTTTCCCCATCGGCACACTCGCCGCGGTTTCCCCGGTTTGCCGGAAAAAGTCCTCTTGCCCCGCCTGGCGAAACCTGCACGAAGTGGCCGCTCGTAGCAGGTGTGCCTGCCGCGTGCATCGGGGCGCTGGTAGGGGTTGTGCGCCCGAAGAGCTGCAAGTGGGGGCAAGGGGCTCCTCCGCGGGCTGACGGTGCGCGGCTGGCCGGTTGGTGTTCGAGTCGGCGCTTATTGTGACTTCAGCGAGCCCCGGGCTTTAGCCCGGGGAGAGCCAAGAAAAACGCATGTCGATCTCCTCCGCCGACTGAAGTCGGCGGCTCGCCGGTTGCAAGAAGAAACGCTTGTTCTTGCATCGGAGCGGAAGCTCCGGCGCAAGGCGCAGGGCGCAAGCCGCAAGCCGTTCTACCGTCTCTCCCCCCGCTTACGCGGGGGGCTCTTGGGCTCCTCCGCCGGCTCACGCTGGCAGCTCGCTGTTCTCCGCGGGCTTACGCCCGCGGCTCGCCAAGCCCCCACGCCCTTCACGCCTCCTGGTCAATCCTCACCCAGCGGCCCTCCACGTGCAATCGCCCCGCAGCAAAAAGAGCGATGGCCCGAGGGTAAAGCTCCCGCTCGGCTGCCTGCACCCGGGCGGCCAGTAGCTCGGGCGTGTCGCCTTCTTGGACCGGCACGGGCTGTTGCAGGATGATCGGCCCGTGGTCGTACTGATTATCCACAAAATGGACTGTGCAACCGGTAATCTTGCAGCCGTATTCCAGCACGGCCTGGTGGACCCGCAGCCCGTAATAGCCCCGCCCGCAAAAAGCCGGAATGAGCGACGGATGCACGTTCATCACGCGGTGTTCCCATTGCGGAGGGATCCGCAACAGTTTGACGTAACCGGCCATGACGATCAGGTGCGGCCGGGCCGGCTCCACCTGGGCGAACACCGCCTGGGAGAACGCCTCCAGCGAAGGGTAATCCCGGCGGCGGCACACCGAGGTGGAAATCCCTCGGCTGTGGGCAAGTTCCAGCCCGCGAGCATCCACGCGGCTGGAGTGGACGTGGACCACCTGGGCGTCCAGCTCCCCGGCCTCGATCCGCCGCAGCAGGTTTTCCAGCGTCGTACCGCGGCCCGAAAGCAGCACGGCCATCCGCAGCGGCGACAGGGGGAAGCGAAGCGTGTGGGTCATGCCCTTGCTCGACTGGCAAAACGGCAGGAAACAGGGAACCGGCTCCGGAGCTGTTCACGCCGGGGAACCACTGCTGCGGACCACCTCCAGTTGCACACCGACTT
This sequence comes from Planctomycetota bacterium, assembly GCA_026982835.1. Taxonomy (GTDB): domain Bacteria; phylum Planctomycetota; class Planctomycetia; order Pirellulales; family S012-138; genus S012-138. Next base: position 5,452 of record JALSGI010000615.1, read on the forward strand.
GGGCCGAGCCCAACTTGTAGCGGCCCACCTGCTCCCCTTCCGGCGGCTGCTGGCCCTGGACGGCTAGCTCCACAGCCAGCGTTTCGCCCTGGATGTACTGGGCGAACGCCTGGGCCGCCTGTTGCAGCGCCTCCTCGGGCGTAAAGAGCACCAGACGGATGCGGTCGGTGTACTGGCAACCGCGGCGGCGGCGTTCTTCCTGGATGGCCCGCACCAGGTCCCGGGCCAGCCCCTCCTGCACCAGCTCGGGCGTAAGCTGGGTGTTGAGTACCACCACGGCTCCGGGGCCCTGGGCCGCCGCCCAACCCTCCTTGGCTTGCAGCCGCACTTGCAGGTCGTCGCGGGTAAGGGCAAGGGGGCCGTCGGCCAGCTCCAGCTCCACCTGGCCTTCGCTCTCCAGGCGGCGCAGCAACGCGGCCGGATCGGCCTCCTGCAAGGCTTTTTTGAGCAGCGGAATCCGCTTACCCAGCCGGGGCCCCAGCCGCGGCAGGTTCGGCAGCACCGTGTACTGGATGTACTGGTCGGCCTGCCGGGCAAAGTGCACCTGCTTGACATTCAGCTCCTCGGCAATCAACTCGGCGTGCTGCTCCAGCCAGGGCTGGTCGCGGCGGTCGGCCAGCACGATCTCCACCTGCGGCAACGGCTGGCGGACCTTGAGCTTTTGGGCCGTGCGGGCCGAGCGGCCCAGCGAAACGATCTCTCGCACCAGCCCCATGCGGCGCGACAGCTCCTCGTCATACCGGCTCGGCTCCCCGGTGGGATAATCGGCCAGATGCACGCTTTCCAGCACGCGCTGGCCGAAGGGGCTGCGGGCCAGGTTTTGCCACAGCTCCTCGGCCAGAAACGGCACGAACGGAGCCACCAGCTTGCAGGTGGTCACCAGGCACTCGTACAGGGTCCAGTAAGCGTCCAGCTTGTCCTCGCAGAGGCCCGAGGCCCAAAACCGGCTGCGGCTACGCCGCACGTACCAGTTGCTCAGGGCGTCCACGAACTGGTGTAGCAGTCGGGCCGCGGGATAGTTTTCGTAGCGGTCCATGTGCTGGACGACCAGCTGGGCCGTGCGGTCAAGCTCGCTTAGGATCCAGCGGTCAAGCTCCCCGCGCTGAGGGTGTGGCCGGTAGCCTTCCCCCCCGGCGAGCACCTGCCGGGACAGGTCGCCGGCATCGGCTGCGGGGATCCGCGCTGCGGGATCAAATCCGTCGATATTGGCGTAGGTGACGAAGAAGTTATACACGTTCCACAGCCGCAGCAAAAACTCGGGGATGCTGTCGCGGATGGCCTGTTCGCTGTAGCGGATCGAGGTCCACGGGGCCTGGTTGGCAAAGAAGTACCAGCGCATGGCGTCGGCCCCGTAGCGGTCGAAAATCTCCTGGGGCTCCCGGTAGTTGCGCCGCTGCTTGGACATCTTGTGGCCGTCTTCGCCCAGCATCAGGCCCAGCACCACGCAGTTGCGATACGGATGGGGGAACTCCTGGCGAAATGTCCCCTGTTCCCCCGGCTGCGGCTCGGTGCCAAACAGCAACGTGCTGATAGCCAGCAGGCTGTAGAACCAGCCGCGGGTCTGGTCGATGGCCTCGGAGATGAAGTCGGCCGGGAACTGCTCGCGAAACCGCTCCTGCCCCCGGTGCGGATAGCCCCACTGGGCAAAAGGCATGGCCCCGGAGTCGAACCACACGTCGATCACCTCCGGCACGCGGCGCATGCGTGCCCCGGGCTGGAAGGGGGAATCGTAAGTCACCGCATCGATGTAGGGTTTGTGCACTTTCAGGTGCTCGGGCAGCTGGGGGTTTTGCTCTTTGGCTCGCTGCCAAACCTCGGTCCCTTGCACGCCCGGCTTGGCCAGCAACTCCTGGTAGCTGGCCACGGCCTCGAAGCGGCCCGTGGCCTCGCACTGCCAGATGGGAAGCGGCGTGCCCCAGTACCGCTCGCGGGACAGGGCCCAATCAACGTTCGATTCCAGAAAATTGCCGAAGCGGCCGTCGCGGATGTGCTCGGGCAGCCAGGCGATGTGCCGGTTGTTCTCCAGCATTAGCTCTTTGAGTTGCGAGGTGCGGATGAACCAGCTTTTGCGGGGGTATTGGATCAACGGGTCCTGCTCGGCCCGCCAGCAGAAGGGGTACTCGTGCTGGTAGGTTTCCCGGTGAAACAGCAGCCCGCGCCGCTTCAAGTCGGCCATGATCTGCCGGTCGGCGTCCTTGACGAACTGGCCCTGGTACGGCGGGGCTTCGGCGGTGAAGGTGCCATCGGGGGCCACGGCACACAGCAGCGGCGGCCCCTGGCCTGGCTCGAATCGGGCCTGCTCGCGCCGCAGCACGTCGAAGTCCACCTCGCCGAAAGCCGGGGCCTGATGCACTAGCCCCGTGCCTGAGTCGGTGGTGACAAAATCCGCCTCCACCACGCGCCAGCCCCAGTACTCCTCTCCCCCCTGGCGGAGCCTCCCGCGGCGGGAGCCTTGCTGGCGGTAGTAGAAGTCAAACGGCGGCCGATAGCGGCGGCCGACCAGCCGGCGGCCAGGAAAGGTTTCCCGAACTTCCCAGGTGCGGCTGAACTTCTGGGCCAGCGGCTCCACCAGCACGCGGGCCACCACCAGGTGGCGCCCCCGTTGGGCGTCCCACACCCGGGCGTATTCCAGCTCCGGGTCCACGGCCACGAACTGGTTGCTGGGCAGCGTCCAGGGCGTAGTGGTCCAGATGAGCAGGTCGGTGTCCGTCTCCTGGCCCTCCTCGTTCAGCAAGGGCATGCGCACATAGACGCTGGGATCGTCCACCGTGCGATAGCCCTGGCCCACCTCGCCTGCCGAAAGGGCCGTGCCCCCTTGGGGCCACCACCACACGATCTTGTGCCCGTGGTAGAGCAAGCCGCGGTCGAACAGCGTCTTCAAGCACCACCAGATGCTCTCCACGTAGCTTTGGTGGTAGGTCACATAGGCTTCTTCCAGGTGGATCCAGAAGCCGATCCGCTCGGTCAGGTATTCCCACTCCCGGGTGTAACGGAACACGCTCTCCAAGCAGCGGTGGATGAAGCGCTCCACGCCGTAGGCTTCGATCTCGGCCTTGGAGTGGATGCCCAGCTCCTTGCACACCTCCACCTCGACCGGCAGCCCGTGGGTGTCCCAGCCGGCTTTGCGCTCGCAGCGGTAGCCCCGCATGGTGCGGTAGCGGGGGAACAGGTCCTTGATGGCCCGGGTAAGGCAGTGCCCCGGGTGCGGCAACCCGTTGGCCGTAGGCGGCCCCTCGTAGAAGACAAACCGTGGGGCGTCGCGGCGGCGTTGGAGCGATTTGTCGTAGATGCCCTGCTCCTTCCAGAACTGGAGAATGCGCTGTTCCAGCTTGGGGAAGGAGACCTGGGGCTGAACGTCCTGGAACGCTTTTTTAGGGGAGTTCATGGCTTGGGGATTCAGGAAGCGGAAGCAGGCAAAGAGGAACGCCGGCACGCGGCTCTGCGAAAGACTGAGTTAACCGCGCCGGGGCGCTTTTTTCAATGCCACAGCGAATCGGGGTGCGGCTTGCGACCGGCGGCTTGCGTCCTGCGCCGTGCGCTGTTGCGCCGGAGCTTCCGCTCCGGAGGTCTTGGGTCTTGGGTCCTGGGTCTTGCGGTGGTGCTTCCGCACCGAAGTGAGAACAAACGCTAATTCTTGCAATCGGCGAGCCCGCGGCTTCAGCCGCGGGAGGCTTGGGGGCTTGGAGGCTTGAGGGCTTGGAGGGATGGCGAGCCGGGCGCCGTCAGTCGGCGGTTGAACAGCGAGCCGCGGGCGTCAGCTCCCGGAGACAATGAAAAACACGCGCTGACTTGCAGATTGGCTCCGCGAGTTGACACTCGCGGCTCGCTGTTACGAGAACGCACGCAAACGGCGAGCCGCCGGCGTTAGCCGGCGGTTGGCTAGTGCAACAATGGCCACAAACGGTATCAACCGCGTGCTCACGCACGCGGCTCGCCGGTGCTTCCGCTCCGGTGCAAGAAAAAACGCCAATTCTTGCAAACGGCGAGCCGCGCGCCGTCAGTCGCGTACGTGTTTAGCCAGCTAGCAACCGGAAGTTCGACGCCGCAGGCGTCGCAGCTTCGTAGCCGGGGGTCGTCAGACCCCCGGAAGGCAGTGTTTTTCCTTATCCTTTAGCATCCCGAAGGGATGCCAGATGAAGGAGCGGTCCCTTGGTTTCTGGCACCCCTGCCGGGGTGCTGGGTATGGTTATGGCCGTGCTTTCCGGTGGTCTCCGCTCCGTCGAGTGCCGGCTACCAGGCTGGCAAGCCTTCGGCTTGCTTTATGGTTTGGACACATCACACCTTGTGCTAGCACGCTAAATACGTACTCAGCCGCGGGAGGCTTGGGGGCGAGCCGGAGGCGTAAGCCTCCGGTTGACAAAGCACATTGCCGCTTGGATTCGCGTGCTCACGCTCGCAGCAAGCCGGAATGCAAGAACCGGCACGGCCTACCCGGACGGCTTACAGATAATAGTCCCCGCGTTCCGGCTGGGGAGAAAGCTGCTGGAGCTTCTCGGGATGCTCGATCAGGTCTTGCAGCCACCAGTTGGTGCTGTGGTACAGGCAAGTGACCTCGCGGCAGTGGTGGGCCGCGTCGAAGCGGAACAGGGCCTCGCCCAGCTTGTGTCGCGTCTGCTGGCAGCTTTCCGCGTCGCGGTAGGCCCGGCGGTCGTTGATCATGGCCGGGGCGGAGCTGCGGTACACCGGGCAGTTGAACAGCCCATGCGGGGTGAGCACCTGGCGGAAAAACTGCATGTGGCACTGGTGCGGCTGGCGGGTGAACTGCTGCCAGGACTGCTTTTCCAGCAGTACCAGGTTGGTGCTCTCCACCACCTTGAAGTGCTCGTCTTCCAGCTGCTTGGCCTCCTGCACCGCGCGGCGGATTTTGGCCACCACGGCGGTCATTTGTTCGGCGGCCCGGGTGGGGTCCAGCACTTCCGAGCCGGTCTCCTCGGCCCGGATCAAAAACGGCTTGATCGAGAAGTAATCGAAGCGGTACTGCTTGGCCAGGCGAGCGGCCGGAACGATCTCGTCGATGTTCTCCACGATCTTGGCCTCGTCCCGCTGGGCCCCCTTCCAGGTGACGATGAACGAGAAGCCGATCATCACGGCGGGGTTGCGGTCCTTGATCCTCGGGACCCAGCCGCAGATTTCCTCCAGGGTGACTTTTTGCCGCGGGCGGTGCATCCGCTGGAAGGTTTCGTCGGTGCCGGAATCCAGCGATAGGCGGACCCAGTCGCCGGCGGTCATGTACTGTACGGCCTCGTAAATGCGATCATTGCGCCCGCCGTTGGAAACCACGGCCACTTGTAGGCCCAGCTCCTTGAGCAACTGCACCACCTGCACGAACCGGGGATAGACGGTCGGCTCCCCGCCGCCGATGAGAATGACGCTTTTGAGCCCTCGGGCGGCCATTTGCCGCAGCGACTCCAGCAGCTCCTCTTCTTTGTGCTTGACGCCGGAGTTGAGAATGTCCCAATCGATGCAGTGGTCACAGCGGTAGTTGCAGGCGGTGGTCAGATCCAGGTTGATGGAGACGGGGGCCCAGTCGGGCGGGGGCGGGGGCGCGTGGCCCTGGCGTCGGGCCTGTTGGGCCTGGCGGAACCAGGTGACATATTCCCGCACCCGCGGCAGCAGCGAGGGTTGCAACAGCTTGCGGCTAAAGTCGTGGAATTCGTGAATGTCGTCCATCCTTGGCGGTTCCTTGAGCGTCCGTGCTCGGGGAGGGGGTGGAGAAGGGTTCGTGTTTGGATTTTCGGGCAAATAGGGGATCAAAATCGCGTGTTTCTTCCCGGGAAATCGGTGGCAGCGTTTCCTCTCTTGCGGCCGGAGGGCTTTGCCCAACCGCCCGACAAGCCGCTTCCCAGACCATCCACAACATGCCCAACTGGGTCAACACCAGCTTGTAGTCCCGACGGTCCATCCCCCCCTGCTTGCAGCGGCGGAGGAAGTCCGCAACCAGCAGCGAAAGCGGGTCCTCTAGCTCCACGGCCTGAGCCCCCGGCGGCCCGGAGAGCGGGGCCGGGGCTTGTTCCGGGTGGCCCGGCTCCAGATACTGCCGGTACTGCGGCCAGAGAATCCGGCGGCGGACCCACTGCAAATCAATGGCGTAACCGGCCTGGCGAGGCTGCCTGGGCTGGTGGACCAACCGGGTGCGGAAAACCGTAGAGCCCTGCGCGTGACCGTACAGAAACGCAATATCCCAGCCGCGTACGGTCCCTGCTGCATCAGCCCGCGGGCGAACGTCCAGGTGCAGAATCCGCCCCTGGGCGGAGCTGACCGCCTGCAGCAAGCTCAGGGCATGGGTGAAAGCATGGGGGATCATCTCCACGCCCGTGCAGGAAGGGGCCAGCCACACTTGTACGTCGCGGGCAGCCGTGCCGGAAACAAGCGCCTGCGGGTACAAGCGGCGATGGGCCGCCAGCGTGTAGGGCCAAGGGTGGTTGACCATCAGCACGCGGCCTTCGCGTTGAAACTGGTGGAGCATCCCTCGCACGGCCAGGGCCGGGGAGTGTTTTCCGTCGAAGCACAGGGGTTTTTCGCACAACACGTGCAGTCCCACCGTGGCCGCCATCTGCAGGTGCTGCAAGTGCAGCCGGGTGGGCGAACAGATGACCACCGCATCCAGGCGTTCCCGGCTGACCATCTCCCCCACCGAGGCGTAGCCCCGCGGGCGAATTCCCCAGCGACGATGGATTTCCTCAACGGCCAGTTGGGCCGTTTCCCCGCGGCTGGTGGCCACGGCCACCAGTTTGGCCCCGTGCTGGAGGAGATACTGGATCAGAAAGGGGCCCAACCCCTCACGACGCCGGCGTGGTCCGACGACCGCCACGCGGATAGCCATGAGTTTGCCCCCTTGGTGCGTGGGAACCGATCAAGGAAGATGACGAGAAACAAACAGGGCGGACAAACGGCAGTTCATATTGGCAAAAATCGTCTTCCGTTCCAAGATGGTTCAAGCAGGCGCCGCTGCCGCCGACAGCAATGCCATCACCCAGCGGCGTCCTGCCCACTCGCTCCCGGAAGCCGGAGACAATGCAGGAGAGTTCCTGGCGGAAGATCGTGCTGATCGGGTATCGCGGCACGGGCAAGACCACCGTGGCCCGGCTGCTGGCCGAAGCGTTGGGCTGGGCGTGGGTCGATACCGACCAGCAGATTCAGCAGCAGGCCGGCCAAACCATTGCCCAGCTGTTCCAGCAGCAGGGCGAAGCCGGATTCCGCCAGTGGGAACACCGGGTGCTGCGCCAAGTGCTGGAGGAACCTCGCTCGCAGGTGGTGGCTGCCGGGGGAGGCGTGGTGGTATTGCCGGAGAACCGGCAGCTGTTGCAAGCTCCCCAATATCTCGTCGTGTGGCTGCAAGCCCCGCCGGAAGTGATCGCCGCCCGCTTGGAGGCCGATCCCGACTCGGCCCACTCCCGGCCCAGCCTCACCGGCAAAAGCATTACCGAAGAAGTGGAACAGGTGCTGCGCGGGCGGCAAGCGTGGTATGCTTCCTGTAGCCGGATAAGTATCCCCACCCAGGAAAAGACGCCGGAAGAGGTGGCCGGGGAGATTCTTCGGCACCTGGACCTGCCCCCCCGTTCGGAAAGCACGCGCCGGTGAACACGCTGCTGGCAGCAGGAGTTTTTGTCTTGGGAGCCACGCTGGGGGCGGCGGCCAACCTGGCCATCTACCGCCTGGCCTACTGGCCCCGGCCCTGGAGCCCCTGGAACCCCCTGGCCGACCGCCTGGCCGCGCTGCTAGGCGGCAGACGGCTGCCCTGGCCCTGGCTGGCCGAGCCCCGGAGCCGGAAATCCGCTAAGAAAAACCGCCGCAAGCGGGACACCGCGAAGATCCCCTGGCAGGTTTTCGTGCCTATCGTGGGCTGGCTCGTCCTGCGCAGCCGCCGGCCGTGGAAGCAGTGGCCGGATGACTTCACGCCCACTTTCTGGGTGCGGGGATTGCTGATCG
>JALSGI010000616.1 GCA_026982835.1 Planctomycetota bacterium
CATGCCGCCGGAAGCTGGACGCCCCAGGGAGGCCACGACCGAGCCGGCGGGCGACTCTACATGACCTCCCTGGCCATCTGCTGCCTGGAAGTCTATTACCGCCACCTGCCCCTTTACCGCCAGGTGGCCCTGGGAAGCGAAACGGATCGCCAGGGGGAATCCAGCCCCTGAATCACTTCCCCCGGCCCCCAGCACCGCCCCGGCGGCAGCAGGCCCGTTCGCCCTGCTGGTTCTCCTTTTGCAGCGGGCAACGGTCCACGCATACCGGCTCGCCGGTAAGCGGGCAGAGGATCTTTCCCGGGCAATCCTCTCGGGCCGTCTCTTGCAGCGGGCACAAGTCCTTGCACACTTCCTCCCCGGTCAACGGGCAGATGATCCGCCCCGGGCAGTCCGGCCGCTGCGTCTGCCGATCCAGCAGTCCGGCCGCCCCACCGGTGCCCGCAAACAAAACGCCAATCGCCAAACTCCATCCCATGATGCGAAACATGACAGCACCTCCTCGCTCGACAGAGGAATCGTTTCCCTCCGGCCGACCGTATGGCCAGAGGAGCACACCGGTGGTATTATCCACCTTGCACCCCGGTGCAAGGTCAAGAGGATTTTTTTCTCGCCCCGGAGCCGACCCCATGAACGGCTACACCATCGGTCGCCTGGCCCAGGCCGCCGGAGTGCCCGTCTCCACGCTCCGTTACTACGAACGCCAGGGCCTGCTGGAGCCAGAGCAGCGCACGGCGAGCAACTACCGCTGGTATTCCGCCCGTGCGTTGCAACGAGTGCGGTTCATTCGCCGGGCGCAGCAGTTGGGGTTTACGCTCCAGGATGTCCACCTGCTGCTGCAGCTGGAGGACAGTTCTCGGGGAGCCAGGTCCCGGGTGCGGGAACTTTTGAGCCGCCGCTTGCAGGCCGTGGAAGAACAACTCCGCCGCTTGCAGCAAACCCGGCAGGTGCTTCGCCAGGCCCTGGACCGCTGCCGCCGCAGTCGCGGCTGCTGTGCCGTGTTGCAGATGTTGCAAGAGGACGCCGCACCATGACCCTCCCCCCCGAAGTGCAACGCCGCCTGGAGCTTGCCCGCCGCCTGGCTCACCAGGCCGGCCAGGTTACGCTGCGTTATTTCCGTGCAGGCGATCTGCACGTGGAGCAGAAAGACGACGCCTCGCCGGTCACCGCCGCCGACCGCGAAGCCGAACAGCTCCTGCGGCAGCAGATCGCCCTGGCGTTCCCCGAGGATGCCATCTGCGGCGAGGAGTTCGGCGCGCAGGAGGGTTCCTCCCCCTTCACCTGGGTGCTGGACCCCATCGACGGCACCAAGTCGTTCATCCACGGCGTGCCGCTTTACGGGACGCTGATCGGCCTGTTGCACCAGCAGCGGCCGGCCGCCGGGGTGATCCATGTGCCGGCCCTGGAGGAAACCGTCTGGGGCACGCCCGAGGCCGGAAGCTGGTACAGCCGCCCGGGAAGCGAACCGCAGCCGTGCCGCCTGCGCCGCTGCGAGCAACTGGACCAGGCCACGCTGCTTACCAGCGAAGTGGAAGGCTTCGTGGCCACCGGCACGTTCGACGCCTTGGAGCGACTCGCCTCGGCCACCCGGATCACCCGCACTTGGGGCGATTGCTACGGGTATCTACTGCTGGCCACGGGCCGGGCCGACGTGATGCTCGACCCCCGCATGCATCTCTGGGACGCCGTGGCTGTGATGGCCGTCATCCAGGGGGCCGGGGGCCGTTTTACCGACTGGCACGGCCGCGCCTGTGCCGACGGGGGCAACGGGCTGGCCACCTCCGCCGCACTGCTCCCGGCCGTGCTCCAACGGCTTCAGTCTCGTCAGGGATAAATCGGCTTACGCGGTCTTGGGTCCTGGGTCTTGGGCGAAGAGCCCCCCGCGTAAGCGGGGGGAGAAACAGTGTCGGCTTGCGGCTTGCGCCATGCGCTGTTGCGCTGGAGCTTCC
>JALSGI010000617.1 GCA_026982835.1 Planctomycetota bacterium
GACCGCGGAGGGCAATCCGCACCCGGATGCGCGTAGCGGAAACCCCGCGGTCCTGCTGCTGGGGAACGAAAAACCACAGGTCCACCACCAGGGCGTTGCGACGATGGGTCCAGCGACGAAACAGTCCCCGGCTCCCCTCCACGGCCAGTTGGACGTGGTTGCCATCGACCTGGGTGATGCTCACGCGGTTGTCGGCCACAAACCCGCGCAGCTTCTGTGCCGCGATACTCAAAGGGGCGGGGGTAAGGAGTTGCTGTTCCAGCAACACGCCCTGTTCCAGTCGTTGGGGATGGATTTCCCCGGAGGTGTCGCTGGCCGAAGCCAGCCCGGTGCCCAACTGCATGACCACGTTCCGCCCCGATTCCTTGGCCATGTAGAGGGCCCGGTCGGCCCGGGCGAGCATGCAGCCGGGCGTGTCGCCCGGCTGCACCTCGGTCACGCCGAAGCTGGCCGTGCAGGTTTCGCCCCCCAGGGCCGACTGCGGCATTTGCGCCCAGGCGGTGCGGATGGCTTCGGCTCTTCGGGCGGCGGCGGCCTGGTCGCAATCGGGGCAGAGGATGGCAAACTCCTCGCCGCCGTATCGGGCCACCAGGTCGCCGGTGCGGCAGGAACTTTTCAGCAGCTTGGCAAACGACTTGAGCACTTCGTCCCCGGCCTGGTGCCCGTAGGTGTCGTTGATCGCCTTGAAGTGATCCAGGTCGGCCAGGATCAGGCTGCAGGGGAGCTTGCGGTCCAGGTGGGCACGAACGAACATGGAATGCACCCGGTCCAGCTCCGCCCGGTTGGCCACCTGGGTGAGCGGGTCGCGGGTGGCCATTTCGTAGAGGCTCTGGCATCGGGCCACCAGCGACAGCTCCGGCGAAACGTCGTGCATCGTCACCACCGCCCCTTGCAACGTGCCCGTGCCGTCCATCACCGGGGCCACATGCAGATCGACGACGAAATCGCGGGCCGTGCGGTTGCGGATCAACACGCGGCGGTAGCGTTGCTCCCCCTTTTGCAGGGCTTGCAGCACCGGGAAATCCCCTTCGCCCAGTTCCCGGCCGTCCTCGTCGCGCATCAACAGCAACTCCGGCTGGAACAGCCGATCCTCGGCCGAGGATTTGCTGATCCCGGTGAGCCGTTCCGCCCCGGGGTTCCAGTACAAAATCTTCAGGAACGGATCGACGAACACGATGCCGGTGCGGGTGGTCTCCAGGTGCCTGCGGCAGAACAGGGCCAGGATATTCTGCCGGACGGTGTGCGAGTCCAGCGGCTGGTAACACCACTGGCTTTTGGTCAGCTCGGGGTCCAGTTGCTTCAGCCAGCGGCGAAGCACCTGGTAGTGGTACTTTTTGGGATCGTGCAGCTGGAAGGTGGCAAACTGCTTGACCAGCTCCGGATCGAACTGCTTGCCGGCGCAGCGGTACAGCTCAGCCAGGGCCATCTCCGGCGACATGGCCGGACGATAGACCTGGTCGGTGGTCATGGCGTCGTAAGCATCGGCGATGGCCAGCATGCGGGCGCCCAGAGGGATTTCGTCCCCGCGCAGCTTCCAGCCCGAACGGCTTCCGTCGTACCAGGCGGCGCAGTGGTGGACGATCTCCAGCACTTCCGGGATGTTGCAACTGGGGCGCAAGATCTCCCGGCCCATCAGCCGGTACTGCTCCATCGTGTGGGATTCATCGGGGGTGAGGGGGCCGGGTTTGAGCAGGATGCGGTCCGGGACGCCGATTTTGCCGATGTCGTGCAGCAGCGAGGCCACCTCCAGGGTGTCGCGCTGCTTTTCCGGCAGCCCCATAGCGGCCCCCCAGGCCCCGGTCAGCATCGTCACCCGCAGGCAATGGCTGGCCGTGTGGCTGCTTTTGCACCGCAGGGCCAGAAACAAGCTGGAGGCGATCCCCAGCCGTACCTGAAGCAACTGGTTGTCTCGCTCCAACCATCGCATCAGCTCGGCCGGG
>JALSGI010000618.1 GCA_026982835.1 Planctomycetota bacterium
CAGCCGGCCCCTGCGCTGCGGCGATTCGTGCAGGGGCCCTTGGGAACGCGCATCGCGCAGCTGCCGCCGGTTCGCCGCTGGTGGAACCAGCAGCAACACTCTCTGCGGACCGCGTTTACCCAGGTGGCCGAGCAACTCGGTTTTTCCGCCCGGGAGCTGGAACAGGTGGCCTTGCAACGCCGCCTGATCCTGGCACTCTGGCCCCCCGAGACGCCCGGGCAGGACGGGCTGTTGCTGCTGCTGGTCGATTGCGGTCGGAGGGAACAGGCCTTGCGCCTGGAACAAGGCCTGCGGCGGATGCTCGACCCGGAGCAGAAAAGCTGGCAGCAAAAACAGGAGCAACAATGCCCCTTCTGGCTCCACCAGAAGACCCGCGGCGACGGCCGCCGGGAAACCACCGTGGTGGGCACGCTGGGCCCTTTCGTGGCCGTCAGCAACGACTTGCCGACCTACCTGCAAGCGCTGCGGTATCATCTCTCCCCGCCGCAGGCCGGCACGCTGGCCGCCATGCCCGCGTTCCAGGAAGCCCGTGCCGATAGCCTGCCGAAAACGACGCTGTGGGTCTTTGTCAATCTACCCGTCTGGGAACAACACATCCGCCAGGAACATCTCCTTCCTGGGGGGAAGCCCCGGGACGCCGAAGCCGAACAGTTGCTCCGCATCTGGCCCGCCTTGCGCTACTTGGTGTTGGGAGTACGTGCGGGGGACCACCTGCTTTGCTACGGGCAACTGGCCTACCGGCGCAAGCAGCTGCCCGAATCGCTAGCCCGCCGGTTGCAAGCCCTGGAAGGCCCCAGTTCCGGGTTTGCGCTCCTCCCCCGCAACGTGGTGGCTGCGGCAAGTGTGCACGTGGACTTGCACCAGTTGCTCAAGCTGGCTTTTCAGGAAAGCCGTAAAGGGGCCGCAGCTTCGGTTTCCCCGACCCCCGTTCCCCAGGAGGCTTCCTCGGCCGGCCCGCCTGAGCCCCCGCCTCCTGGGTTCGTGCAAGCCGGAGTGCTGACCATTCTTTCGCTGCTGCAGCCCGACCACACCGCGGCCCTGCTGGCCTATCCGGATCAGGAGGGCGTGCAGCGATTGGGTTGGGCCGTGACCCTAGGGCTGAAACCCCGCTGGCCGAACGCCCAGGGCTCCACCACGCCGGAGCAGGCCCTGGCCCAAGTATTGCCCGGGGTGGCCTCGGTGTTGGGCTCCCTGGCGCTGGAGCGGAAAGTGGTCTATCGGCCCCTGCGAACAGCCGGCGGCCCGGTGCTGTTTCGCCCCCAGTGGCTCTCCCCCGGCAAGGCCCCGGCCAAGCAACAGTTGCCGCCGGTCTTCGCCACGGCCCAGGGACACCTCTGGGTGGCCAGCGCCCCGGCAGTGCTGAGGAACATCTGGCGGCAAAGTCGCCAAAGGACGCTTGCGGGCCATCCGTGCTGGGGGGTGCTGCAAGAAGCGGTGCCGGAACCACATCACCGCTTTTTCGTCTCCTTGGCGGGGCTGCGCCGCTTGCTGCAACAGCGCCCCGTGGCCTTCCTGGAATTGCTGGCCCCGGGGGAAAAACACGATCCGGCCCAGGTGGCCCAGGCCGCCGCTCCCGCAGCCCGCCTACTCTCCGTGGCCGATTGCGCCGCCGCCACCGTGCAAGTCTCCGCCCGGGAAATCCGCTTTGCCCTGGTCCTCCTGGCACAGCAGCAGCAATCCCGGCCCAACGGCCTCTAGCCCTTCTCGCAGTGTGGCAAGTTTCAGTGCCGCCTGTCAGAAAATCCGCGATGTTTCCGCTATATTGGGAAAGGGAAAAATGCTGTTTGCACAATGTAAAAGGACGTAACAGGATCCGTGGCACGGCAGAGGAAAAAGCAGACTTGTTCGAAGGAATTTTGCAGGGAGGAAGTTGCCATGAAAGCGGGACTCCTTCTGACAGGTTTTTTCCTTTTACTTCTGATTGTAGGACTGCTCCTTA
>JALSGI010000619.1 GCA_026982835.1 Planctomycetota bacterium
AAGGACCAATACTTCACCGAACACATTGCCGCCACGGTGTATCACAAGTTGGGCATCCCGCTGGACCTGATCGTGCAGGCTCCCGACGGGCGGCCCATCCGGCTGCTGGAAGACGAAATCGAACCGATCAAGCAGTGGGTGTAAACTCCTCCTGCGGCGGCCATTTGCCGTGCCAAGCCCAAGCCCCGAGTCCTCGCAGGGATCGGGGCTTTTTTGCTGCATCGGCCGGGGTTCGCCGGGGGAGCGAGACGCGGTATGCTGGTTTTTCTGCAACGGAGCTTTTCTCTTCTTGCCCCACCCTTGCAAGCAAAGACGATCCCATGTTCACCGGATTGGTGGAAACGCTGGCCCCGGTGGTGGAATTCCGCCCCGATCCCCCCGGGGCACGCCTGGTGGTGGACGGCTCGGCCATCCTGGAGGGGATCGCTGTGGGCAGCAGTGTGGCCGTGAACGGATGCTGCTTGACCGTGGTGCAGATCGAAGGGGAACACCTGCACTTCGACCTGGGACCGGAAACCCTCCAGCGCACCAATCTGGGACGCCTGCACCCTGGAGAGGCGGTCAACCTGGAACGCTCGCTGCGACTGGGCGATCCCGTGGGAGGGCACCTGGTCACCGGGCACGTGGACGCCGTGGGCCAGGTGCTCCAGCGGCAGGATCAGCGGGAGTGGTCCACCTGCTGGTTCTCCTTTCCCAGGCAATACCAGGCCCACATCGTGCCCAAGGGCTGCGTGGCCGTGGACGGGGTGAGCCTGACGGTGGTGGAAGTGCAGCCGGAGCGGTTCAGCGTGATGCTCATTCCGCACACGCTGGCCGTCACCACGCTGGGGCGTCGCCGGGTGGGGGACGCGGTCAATCTGGAAACGGACCTTCTGGCCAAGTACGTGGAGCAGCAGCTGGCCCAGCGGTTCGCCCAAGCAGATTCCCTTCCACAAACTCCCGCCAAGTGACCTTCGTTTGCCGTGGCTCGCAACGTCCGACAAACCCTGCGCTACCTTGCCGAGCGGTTCCGCCGGGCCGGGGTGCGGCCCAAGAGCAAGCTCGGGCAGAACTTCCTGGTGGATTTGAACCTGGTAGAGCTGCTGTTTCGCACCGCCGAGGTGGGACCGCAGGACGTGGTGCTGGAGGTGGGCACCGGCACCGGCTCGCTGACCCAACTGCTGGTGCAGGCGGCCCGGCACGTGGTCTCGGTGGAGATCGATCCGGCCCTGCACCGCCTGGCCCAGGAAGTGCTCCAGGGGGCCGAAAACCTCACCCTGCTGTGCCAGGATGTGCTGAAGAACAAAAACCAGCTCCACCCCCGCGTGCTGCAAGCTGTGCAGCAGCAGTTGGCCCAGGGGCCGGGACGCTTTCTGCTGGTGGCCAACCTCCCCTACTGCGTGGCCACGCCGGTGGTGAGCAACCTGCTTTCGCTCCCCCGGCCCCCGGAAACGATGACCGTGACCATCCAGAAGGAACTGGCCGACCGCATCACGGCCCAGCCGGGGAGCAAAGACTACGGGGCCCTGAGCGTGTGGGTACAGTGCCAGGCTGTGGCCCGGCGGGTGCGAACACTCCCCCCGTCGGTCTTCTGGCCTCGCCCGGAGGTCCACTCGGCCATGGTGCAGATTCGCTTCCGGCCGGAGCTGCGCCGCCGGATTGCCGACCTGGAGTTTTTCCACCACTTCGTGCGGCAAGTGTTCCTGCACCGCCGTAAGCACCTGCGGGGAGTGCTGCAAAGCCAGTTCCGCAAGCAGATGCCCAAGTCGCGCGTGGACCAGCTGCTGCAAGAGTTGGGCCTGCCCGGGGAAACGCGAGCCGAGACGCTGAGCGTGGAGCAGTTCATCCACTTGGCCGACCGCTTTCACCGGGAGGTGGGCTTGAGGGCTTGAGGGGAATAGCGAGCCGCGGGCGTAAGCCCGCGGTTCTCTAGCGAGCCGGGAGCGTAAGCTCCCG
>JALSGI010000620.1 GCA_026982835.1 Planctomycetota bacterium
CCGTAGCAACCGCGTGCTCACGCACGCGGCTCGCCGGACAAAAATCCACTCTTTTGCTCTGGAAACACTCATCTTATGCTGGCACGCAAAACACGTACCCGATTTCAGTCGGCGGAGGGCCTGATGGCATGGAGGCTTGGGGGCTTGGAGGGATGGCGAGCCGCTAGCTGAGTACCTGTTTAGCCAGCTAGCATGTGGACGCTTGACTCGGTGCTTCCGCACCGCAGCAAGAAAAAGCGTCAACATGCCCAACAAGAGCCCCCCGCGTAAGCGGGGGGAGATGCCCCCCAAAGCACCACAGCAGCATCGGCCGGATCGAGCTTGACCTGCTTCGCCGCGGGTGCGTAGGATTGCTCGGGCAAAACTCCCGGGGTGGGCTCCCCCCAGTACGAGGATGGCTCTTCATGTCCAGCCCTTGGAAACTGGCCCTTGCCGGGGCGCTGGTGGCGTTGGTGGGCGTGGCGCTGGGTTTTTATTTGTCGTTGCGGTACGTGCCCTCGTTTTACCGCGAAGCCCTCCGGGCCGACCCGCAACAGCAATCCGCCGCCAGCGAGCAAATGGTGGCCCACGCCATGCAGCTGAACAACCGACTGCGCTACGATCCCCGCTGGGAAGCCGAGTTCACCCAGGAGCAGATCAACGGCTGGCTCGCCGTCGATCTGCCCCAGAACCACCCGGAGCTGCTCCCCCCGGAAGTGAAAGACCCCCGAGTGTGGATCACCCCCGAGGGGGTGTACCTGGCCTGCCGTTACCAGACCAAGACCCTGAGCACCGTGGTGCACATCCTGGTGGACGCCTATGTGACCGAAGACCACCAGCTGGCCTTGCACCTGCGGCACGTGAAGGCCGGGGCGGTGCCGTTGCCGATGAGCGACGTGGTGGAGACGGTGGGCCAGCAGGCCTCGCGGTGGAACATCACGCTTCGCTGGGCCGAAAAAGACGGCACGCCGGTGGCCCTGCTGCAAATCCCCCCCTTGCGCAACAACCGCCGCGTGGTGATCGACTCGGTCCGCCTGGAACAGGGCAAAATCTCCCTGCAAGGGCGCACCGTGGGGGTTCAATCGGCCGGGGGAGCGCCGCTGCGGGTCCATCGCCAGTAGTGGCCCGGGCCAAGGCTCTCCAGCACGTAGCAGCCTTGCAGTTTCCCCCCGCGGAAGAGAAGCTCCAGCCGCTCCTCGCTGGCCGCAAGCAACTCGTATTCCCCCTGGTCCCAGCGGGTCACCGTGCCCCGGTCGCCCGAAAGCGGACCTTCGTAGTCCAGGTACACCAGGCGGTGATCCGGCAGCCGCTGGGCTTGGGCCGGGCCGCGTTCCGGGGGGGTGGGCAACGCCCAGGTCCAGAGCCCCTCGGGTTGCTCCAGCAGCAGGTCCCAGTGATCGGGGCGCGGATAGCCCGGAGGCGTGCGGTGCCACAGCACGGCAAACCGCTTCCGCCCCGAGGAGCCGCCCCCCGCAGTCGTTTCTGAAGCCATTGGCCGCCGGTTCCCTGCGATTTAGAATGACCAAATCCCGTATCCCAACTGCACTGGACTCGTGGAACACCACCCCCTGGAAAAGCCGA
This sequence comes from Planctomycetota bacterium, assembly GCA_026982835.1. Taxonomy (GTDB): domain Bacteria; phylum Planctomycetota; class Planctomycetia; order Pirellulales; family S012-138; genus S012-138. The sequence goes on from JALSGI010000620.1 coordinate 1,561, forward strand.
CCATGGATGCTCCTTCGCCGGACGTGACCTACTACACCGTGTGCAAGGTGGGCCAGATACCCGAGGGCCAAGGGCGGGCCTTTGCCGTGGCGGGCCGCACCGTGGCCGTATTTTACTGGGAAGGTCGCTATTGGGCCATCGACGACTTCTGCCCGCACCAGGGGGCCTCGCTGGCCGGGGGCGAAGTGCAAGACGGCGTGGTGGCTTGTCCCTGGCACGCCTGGCGGTTCTGCATCCGCCAAGGGACCTGGTGCGACAATCCCAAGCTACGGGTGGACACCTTCCCGGTGCGCATCCAGGGGGACGAAGTCCAAGTGGGCGTGCCGCCGCGGAAAAAATGAACCCGCCCGCTCCCTCCCCTCCCGCGTC
>JALSGI010000621.1 GCA_026982835.1 Planctomycetota bacterium
CTGGCCCCCGAACGACTCCAGCACAAAACCCAACTGGGCCAAAAGCGCCTGGTTTTCCCGGGCCACAGCCAGTTCCTCGGGGGCCAGTTCCACCACCTGCGGCACCAGCAGCCGCTGGGTGGGCAGAGGGCCCTGAGCCACCCGCTCCCGGAGCTGCTCGTACAGCACCCGCTCGTGCAGCGCGTGCTGGTCGATGACCACGATCCCCTGCGGCTCTTCCACCACCAGGTAGCGGTTGTGCACCTGCATGGCCCGCAGGGGCTCGACCGCCGACGCCAAGGGGCCCTCCGCCGGGGAGGCTTCCGCTTGCCCCGGAGCTTCGGCCCCGGCAGAGGGCGCCGGCTCGGGATCCCAGGGAGCCTGCTGGGGCTGCGAAGCCTCCGCTTCGGTGTCGGGCTCTGCCGAAGGAGCCGGATCTTCCGGCAGGGTGTATCCGCCGGGGGGGAGCACAAAGGGGTTTTCGCCCAGCCGCTGGGCCAGCGTAGGCGGGGGGGTGGGAGAAGAGTCGGGAGCTTCTTCGCGGGACTGGTGCTGCCGGGCCAGTTGCGCCTTGGCCCAATCGACAAACTGAAACGCCGACTGCGGCGGCTGGGCAGGGTTCCCACGGGCCGACTCGGCCGGCACCTGCAACCGCGTGCCCAGATCGGTTTCCAGGAACTTGCGCCGCAGTGTCCCCAACAGCTGGCTATAGACCCGCGAGCCGTCCTGGAACCGCACCTCCAGCTTCGTGGGATGCACGTTCACATCGACCATCTCCGGGGGCATCTCCAGCCGCAGGAAGCACACCGGGTAGCGCCCCGTAAGCAGCAATCCCCGGTAGGCTTCGTTCAAGGCGTGCCCAAGCGAGCGGTCCCGCACCGGGCGGCCGTTCAGGAACAAGTACTGCCAGCGAGTATGCGGGCGGCTAAGCTCCGGGTGGCCCACGTAGCCGCTCAAACGCACCGGGCCGTCCTGGCCCTGGATGGGGATGAGCCGCTGGGCCGTTTCGCTGCCGAAGAGGGCTTCGATCCGCCGCAGCCAGTCTTGTTGGGGCGGCAGATCGTAGATGAGCCGCTTGCCGTGCCGCAGCGTGAAGTGCACCTGCGGGTGGGCCAGGGCCAGCCGCAGCACCGCCTCGGTGGCGTGGCTGGTTTCGGTCTGCGTAGAGCGGAGGAATTTTCTGCGCACCGGGGCGTTGTAGAACAGGTGGTTCACCTCCACCACCGTGCCCGGCGGCCCGCCCCAAGGGCGGACCTTTCCCCGCAGCACCTCCTCCGGTTCGCTGCCGGTGGTGGAAAGCTCGGCTCCCTGGCGCTGCCCGGCCGGGCGGCTGGCCAGCCGCAGTTGGCTCACCGCGGCGATCGAGGCCAGCGCCTCGCCGCGGAAGCCCAGCGTCTGCACCCGTTCCAGGTCCTCGGCCGAGCGGATCTTGCTGGTGGCGTGGCTGAGCACGGCCAGCGGCAGCTCCTCCGGCGGGATGCCCCGGCCGTTGTCCACCACCCGCACCAGCTCCATCCCGCCGCGAAGCAGCGTAACATCCACCCGCGCAGCGTCGGCGTCCAGGGCGTTTTCCACCAGCTCCTTGACCACGCTGGCCGGCCGTTCGATCACCTCGCCGGCGGCGATCTGGTTGACCACCACGGGGGGGAGTTTTTCGATGCGGGACATGGGCACTCCGTGCTCCGGGGGCTGTTGGGGGCAACTCCGTCGGGGACTTCTCGGCGCCTGGGGCTAGTGGAGCTGGTACTTGTGGATCTTGCGGTACAGTGTGCGCTGGCCGATCCCCAGCAGCCGGGCGGCCTCCTCGCGGTTGCCGCCGGTGTATTTGAGCGTCTCGGCAATAAAGAGCCGCTCCAGCTCTTCCAGCGGCTTGCCCACCAGGGCCGAAAGCGAATCGCCGCCGGCGGCCGCCCCGTCGGTCTCTCCCGGCTGTTGGGCCAGTTCCGGG
>JALSGI010000622.1 GCA_026982835.1 Planctomycetota bacterium
GTCCAATTGCTTGAGCCGTCGCGGATCGACCACGACCAGCTCGGGACGCCGGCGTGCGTCAGGGCAAAGGGCCAATTGAATCAAGCAGAGCTGGGGGCGATAGCTGTATTCGCCGACAAACTCCGTGTCCAGAGCGATCAGCCTGGCCGAAGCCATCCGTTGCACCAGTTGGGCCAGGGCCTGTTCGTCCTCTACGAGTTCAAACTCCAGGGGAAAGCCCATTGCCGGTATTCGTTCTCCTGTGTCGGGGAAATCCAGCGGCTATGTCGGAGGGGCCGTCCTAGGCTGCGGAGTCCAGTTTTCGAGACAGCAGCGGTTCCAGCTCCTTGCACTTTCCGTGGCCGGTGATACGGAACAGCCGCCGTTGGGGCGAAAGCACTTCGATCTGCACTTCCAGATGATCCAGCGGCAGGGCCTCCCGCACCCGATCGGCCCACTCCACCAACACCAGTGCCGCGGAGGAAAAGTATTCCTCGGCACCCAGCTCATAGAACTCGTCCAGGTCCCGGAGACGGTAGGCGTCCATGTGCACTACCGGCACGCGTGCCGGGTACTCATGCACCAGCACGAAGGTGGGACTGGTAACCGAAGAACCAGGCAGATCCAGAGCTTCCACCACGGCGCGGACCAGGGCGGTTTTGCCGCTGCCCAAGGTACCTACCAGAGCCACCACGGTGCCCGAGGGTAAGGTCTCGGCCAGGATGCGGCCCAACTGCCTCGTGTGGTGTTCGCCGTCAGCCGTCCAAGTAAGCATGGGTTGCCAACGTGCTGGAGTTGGCCGAAACTTACACCAGCGCTGCGGCTTCGACCAGGGGGGGAAACCTCCCGGGAAGAAAAAATCCACCCGCAGCAGCTTGACCGCCCACGCAGAAAACTCCCCCGCCGGAGTCCTGGGGGCGTTTCTTCTCCGGCGGCCGGGTTCTATACTACCTGGCAGCTTCACCCTTCCCCCAGGGGGTGCGAGCCTCCTCCCCCGACCCCCTTCCCCATCGGAGGCCAAGCCGTGCGTCCCGACTGGCAGTTTTCTCACGTGGGCATGATCACCACCGAGCCCAAGCCCGGCGAAGTGTTCATCGAGGCCACGCGGGTGTGGATCACCAACTTCATCGACCACCCGTTTCACGTGGAGTGGTTGCGATTCGAGCCGGACAGCCCCGTCACCGGCCCGGTCCGCACCCAGCCGCACGTGGCCTACCGCGTGCCCCGCATCGAAGACGCCTGCCAAGGGCTGCAAGTGTTGCTGGAGCCGTTTGTGCCGATGCCGGGGTTGCGAGTGGCGTTTTTTCTCAGCGAAGACGGAGCCGTGGTGGAGCTGATGGAGTATCAGAGCGAAGACATCTTCCGGCAGTAATCCTCCGCCGCCAGGGAACAAGCCCGGCGGAAAATCCTCGGCGGTCATTTTTCCTTCGCCTGATCGCGGGCGTGTTGCTTGAGCCACTTCTCCAGCGGCGGGCGGAGCAGGTGGGCCGTAAGCTCTTGTTGCAGCTCGTGGGCCACGGCAAGCAGGGTTTCTTCCGCATCCAGCGGGCCGGTCATCTTCACCGTCTCCAGCACCTCCTGCCCGCGACGCTTGGTGGTGCCCACGGGCAAGGCCACCGCCGGCAAGCCGCACAGGTTGGCCGCTGTCAGGTCGTCGCCGCCCAGGTACAGGTCCACCTGCTGGAAAACCTCGTTCATCGCCTCGGCCAGCCGCCGTCGCAAGCGATTGGCCCGCAGGTACTCCACCGCCGTAATAAACTGCGCCGAAGGAAACACGGTGCGCCAGTAGTTGAGCCCCTCCAGGTCGCCCTGGCGGAGCAGAAAATCAAAGGCACAAGCCGCTTCTGCCTCCAGGATCAGATTCAGCGCTTCGGCCGGGATGGGTTGAGGCAACTGGACAGGCCGCAACCGATAGCCCCGGCGACGCAGAATCTCTAGCACCCGCTG
>JALSGI010000623.1 GCA_026982835.1 Planctomycetota bacterium
AAAGCGTTTCTTCTTACAACCGGCGAGCCGCCAGCTTCAGCTGGCGGAGAAGGTCAACACACAGGTGTTTATTCGGCTCTCCCCGGACTAAAGCCCGGGGCTCGCCGGACAAAAACCAACTCTTTTGCTCTGGGGGGGCGCTTCGTCTTGTGCTGGCACGCTAAACACGTACCTGCCAGAGGCAGCAGCTACAGCAGGCGGTTGCCAAGCATGGGGGTTTGTGGTTTGCTGGAAGTAATTCACCACCCAGGCCTCTGTGGAAGTGCAGAAAGGGACCCCTCATGGCAGACAAACACCAGCTTTACGACCAGGCCCACCAGCTTAAAGAACAGGGCAAGCTGGAAGAGGCGGTGGCCAAGCTCCAGGAAGCTCTCCAGGCCGATCCCGATTTCGCCCTGGCCCATGCGGCCCTCTCGGTCATCTACAGCCGCCTGGGCAAGCACCAGGAGGCGGTGAAGCACGGGCTGCGGGTGTGCGAGCTGGAGCCCAACGATCCGCTCAGCTACACGGCTATGAGCGTAACATACCAGCGGGCCGGGATGATCCCCGAGGCCGAAGAAGCCATGGCCCGTGCCCGGATGTTGCAAATGGGCACCGGCTAGGGGAAGCGGCTGTATTCCTGGCAAACAGGAAAAAAGTGGCAATCCCGCCCGGGGCACGCTAGCATAGAGTCGTCCGGTGCGGAGGGTGCCTCTTTTGCTTCGCACCGGGCCGGAAGGATTTTTTTCGGAGCAGGAGAACAGGCCGTCCGTGGATCGCCGCCGGGGAGAGCCGCCATGGCAAAGCACACGCAGTACCGGAGCCCTTCCGGCGGCAGCCCCACGCTGGCCACCCGGCAGGTGGCAGAGCTGATCGAAGCCAACCACCAGGCCGTGTATGCCTACTTCCGCGCCCGGGGAGTTTCGCCTGCGGAAGCCGAGGACCTGGTGCAAGAGACCTTCTTGCGGTTCTGCCAGGCGCTGGATCGCTTTGAAAAGGACCGAAACGCGCGTGCCTTTCTGCTGGGAATTGCCAAGAATCTGTTGAGGGAACGTGCCCGGCGGGTCCGCCGCCGCGGGGAGATCTCCTGGACCGACATCTGCCTGGAAGTGGAAAGCCAAGCAGGTCCCTGCCCGCTGGAACAAGCCGAACTGGCCCAACGGCTCCAGGAATGCTTGCAACAGCTCACCCCCGCGGCCCGCGACGCGCTGCGCTGGCACTACCGGGAACAAGAGCCACTGGAGCGGATCAGCCGCCGCTTGCGGCGGACCGTGGGGGCAGTGAAGCTGCTGATGTACCGGGCCCGGCGGGCCTTGAAGAAGTGCCTGTCCCTGGAGGGGGATCACCAACCCGAATGACCGACCAGGAACTAATCCAACTGCTAGACCAGCGGAGCGTGGAGCAATGGCCGGCCCGGGAGCTGGCCCTGCTTCGCCAGCGCGTGCGCCACAGCGCCCAGGTGCGGCAGGCGTTCCTGGCCCGGGTGTACCTGGAGGAAGCTCTGCAAGGAGCCCTGGCTCGCCCCCCCTACACCGCAGCCGCATTGAGCGCCGGGGTGATGGCCCTGCTGGCCCAGAAGGCAAGCAGCGCCGCCCTGAAAGCGGCCTTCTGGTGGTGGGGCACGTTGGGCGGCACGGCGCTGGTGCTCACGGTGGTGGTCGTAGGCACCTGGTCACTGCGAAACAAGCCAACCCTCCCGGAGCCGGCCCCGCCGGTGGTTCAGCGTCCGGTGCTCCCCTTGGTGGCCCCGGAGCCTTCGGACCCCAAAGACGCCGTCCCCCTGGCCCAGGTGGAATGGAGTCCCTCGGACAAAGTCCCCCAGGGATTCTCCCCCCACTGGGACCCCGAGGCCGAAGAGGACCCGCCCCCTTCGCAGTGGTCGCTGCCGATGGGCTCGTCCTTGCCGCTGGTGGCGCCCGGGCCGGAAGGCTCCGGCCCTTGATCCG
>JALSGI010000624.1 GCA_026982835.1 Planctomycetota bacterium
CCAGCTGAAGCTGGCGGCTCGCCGTTCAACCGCCGGCTCACGCCGGCGGCTCGCCGGTTGCAAGAAGAAACGCTCGTTCTTGCACCGGAGCGGAAGCTCTCCTCAAGCCTCTACGCCCCAAGCCTCCCCGAACTGTAGCGCAACTGGCCCTTCTGCGCTGTGCGCCGCGGCCGCAAGCTGTTAAAGTGCCAAGCGGCCCACCACCTTCTCGATCCCGGCATTGGACCCGGTGCCTCCCGCGGCACTTCAAGAGGAACCTGCGAAGGTGGAGAACGATGGCATGAACGGGCCGGTGCGCCCCTTGCGTTTCCAGGTCCAAGGAATGGACTGTGCCGAAGAGGTGGCGCTGATCGAAGAGGAGTTGGGTCCCCTGGTGGGTGGCAAGGACCGCCTTCAGTTCAACTTGGTGGAACAGCAACTTACCGTTCTTCCCCGGGAGCCGCTCGATCCCCAGCTGATCGTCCGCCGCCTGGCCGCCTTGCGGCTGAAGGCCACGCTTTTATCGGAGGACCAGCCCCCGCCGCGCGTATCGCTCCAGTGGCCGCGGCGGCAGATCGTGCTGACGACCCTCTCGGGCAGTTGCTGGCTGGCGGGGATCGTGCTGCAGGTGCTGCTGGGCCAGGGGCAGTTGGGCTCCGAGGCTCCCCGGTGGCTCTGGCAAGGGTTGGCTCTGCCCTGGCCCGCCGCAGCGCTGTACCTGCTGGCCGTGCTGGGCGGGCTGGCCCCGCTGGGGCCTAAGGTGTGGCTGGCCCTGCGCCACCTGCGGCCCGACATGCACTTGCTGATGACCGTGGCCGTGGCCGGGGCGTTGCTGATCGGGGAGTGGTTCGAGGCTGCGTCGGTCACGTTTCTGTTTGCTCTCTCGCTCACCCTAGAGGCCTGGAGCGTGGTACGGGCTCGTCGGGCGGTGGCTTCGCTGATCGAGCTGGTTCCTCCCGAGGCGGAAATCCTCACCGACGGCTCCACACAGACCGTTCCAGCCCAGCAGGTGCAGCCCGGCCAGGTGTTCCTGGTCCGTCCCGGGCAGCGGATCCCGCTGGATGGGAAAGTGGTCCAGGGGGAAAGCGAAGTGGACCAGGCTCCCATCACCGGAGAAAGCGTGCCGGTGCCCAAGGGACCGGGCGAGGAGGTCTTTGCCGGCTCGATCAACGGCCAGGGGATGCTCCAGGTGCGCTGCACCCTGCCCAGCAACCAAAGCACCCTGGCCCAGGTGGCCCGCCTGATCGCCCAGGCCCAAGGCCGCCGCAGCCAGGTGGAACAGTGGGTGGATCGCTTCGCCCGGCGTTATACTCCGGCGGTGATGAGCACGGCGCTGGTGTTTCCGCTGCTGGGTCACTGGGTGCTGGGACTCACCTGGCAGGAGGCCCTGTACCGGGCGCTGGTGCTTTTGGTGATCGCCTGCCCCTGTGCGCTGGTGATCTCCACGCCGGTGACGATCGTGGCGGCGCTGACCGCGGCGGCTCGCCGGGGGGTGCTGGTCAAGGCGGGGCAGTACCTGGAGGCGGCCGCCACCTTGCAGGCCGTGGCGCTGGACAAAACCGGCACGCTCACCGTGGGCCGGCTGCGGGTGGTGGACGCCATGCCTTGCAGCGGAACCGAGCGCCAAGACCTGCTGCGGTTGGCCGCAGCGCTGGAGTCCGGCAGTACCCACCCGCTGGCTCAGGCCGTGGTCCAGTACGCCAAGGAACAGGGGATCACTTCCTGGCCCGAGGTCACCCAGTACGAAAACCTCCCCGGCCGCGGCGTGACGGCCACCATCGACGGGGCCACCTACTGGATCGGCTCCCATCGCCTGCTGGAAGAAAAACTCCAGGAGACCCCCGAGTTGCACCAGCACCTGGAGCAACTGGCCGCCCGCGGGCACACGGTGGTGGCCCTGGGAAGCGACGGGCAACTGCTGGGGCTGATCACCCTGGCCGATCGC
>JALSGI010000625.1 GCA_026982835.1 Planctomycetota bacterium
GAGCTGGGAGCGTAGTACGTGTTTAGCGTGCCAGCACAAGACGAAGCGCCCCCAGAGCAAAAGAGTTGATTTTTGTCCGGCGAGCCGCGTGCGTGAGCACGCGGTTGCTACCGTTTGTGGCCGATGCTACGCTGGCCAACCGCCGGCTTACGCCGGCGGCTCGCCGGTTGCAAGAAGAAACGCTTCTTTCCGCCTCGTGCGGAAGCGTCGAACCAACAGTGTGCTAGCTGGCTAAACACGTACCCAGCTTTAGCTGGCGGAGCAGCGGCGAGCCGGGAGCGTAAGCTCCCGGAGGAAAATAGAACAAATGCGTTTACTTGGCTCTCCCCGGGCTGAAGCCCGGGGCTCGCCGAAGTCACCATAAGCGCCGACTCGAACATCAACCGGCGAGCCGCCGACTTGGGGGCGGTGGAGAAATACAAACGGAAAAAGCGGTTTGCACGATGATCCTCTCCAGGCTTTAGGCCCGGGGCTTGCCCACAGGCGTAACAACGCAAAGCGTGCCCAAGCACCATGCCCGCCCGCAGAGAACCATCACCGGATGTCACAGCCGAGCTGGCCGCCCGCTGGCCCCGGCTGCAACGCCGCGCCGAGCTGCTGCGGCAGTTGCGGGAGTTTTTCCACGAGCGAGGCTTCACCGAAGTGGAAACCCCGCTGCTTGAACCCGAGGTGATCGTCGAAGAACACCTGGATCCGCTTTGGCTTACGCTCTACCGCGATCCGGCCAGGCCGCACCAGGGGCCGCAGTGGTTCCTGCAGTGCTCGCCGGAGCTGGGCATGAAGCGGCTGCTTGCCGCCGGGGCCAAGGCGATCTTTCAGATCACCCGCGCCTTCCGCGCCGGGGAGCAGGGCCGGTGGCACCATGTGGAGTTCACCATGCTGGAGTGGTACCGCTGCGGGGATACGCAAGAGGAGGCCCTGGGGCGGCTTTCCGACCTGGTGCAGCGGGTGTTGAACTTGCCCCCGGCCAAAGTGTTCAGCTACCGCGAATTGTTCCAGCAATACCTGAACATCGATCCCTGGCAAGCCACTTCTGCGGAGCTTCGCCAGGGGGCCATCGACGCCGGGTTGGAAGTGCCCGCCAGTTGGGACGAGGCGGACCGTGATCTGTGGCTTCAGTGGCTTTTTGCCGAACGGATCGAGCCGGAACTGGGAGCCGAAGGCCCGGCCATCGTGTTCGGCTTTCCCCCCTCGCAGGCCGTGCTGGCCCGCGTAAGCGGCCAGCCGCCGGTGGCCGAGCGATTCGAGCTTTTCGTCCACGGGGTGGAGCTGGCCAACGGCTACCATGAACTCTCCGACGCCGAGGAACTTCTGCGGCGGATGCACCAGGCCAACCAGCGGCGACGGCGGCTGGGCAAGCCGGAGTTACCCATCCCGCACGGGTTGATCGAAGTCCACCGCCGGGGCGTGCCGGACTGTTGGGGCGTGGCCCTGGGACTGGATCGCCTGGTGGCCCTGGCCCTGGGGGCCGAGTCGATTACCGAGGTGATGGCGTTTCCCGAGCCGCGGGCATAGATTGGAACCAGGCGCGTTTTGCCGCTTTTTGCCCTACGAGACGCTTGCGCACCATCGCCACCATGACGCAGACTGCTTCTCCTTCACCAGGCACTGCCGGCGACCAGGCTGTGGCCGGGCAGGTACCGCTGCTGGAAGTGCGGCACTTGCAGGTTCATTTTCGCTCACCGCGGCGTTGGGGGCTTTGGGGACCGCGGCGGGTGGTGCGGGCGGTGGAGGACGTAAGCTTTGCCATTTGGCCCGGGGAAACCCTGGGCCTGGTGGGCGAAAGCGGTTGTGGCAAATCCACCACGGCCCGAGCCATCCTGGGGCTGGTGCCGCGAACCGGCGGGGAGATTCTGCTGGACGGGCAGCCGGTGGAACCCACGCGGGCCGGCCGCGGCCATCCGCTGCGGCGAAGCGTCCAGATGATCTTCCAGGATCCTTATGCTTCGCTTGATCCGCGGATGACCGTGCAGCGGATCGTCACCGAGCCGATGGAAGTGCTGGGGCACGAACCGGATCGGCGCCGCCGGGCGCTTTTGGCGGTGAAGCTGCTTCAGATGGTGGGCCTGGACCCCCGCTACCTGAACCGCTATCCGCACGAGTTTTCCGGCGGGCAGCGGCAGCGGATCGGCATTGCCCGGGCGCTGGCCGCCCGGCCGCGGTTGTTGCTGTGCGACGAGCCGGTGTCGGCCTTGGACGTTTCCATCCAGGCCCAGGTGGTCAACCTGCTTCAGGACTTGCAGCAGCAGTTGGGACTGGCGCTTTTGTTCATTGCGCACGACCTGGCCGTGGTACGGCACATTTCGCATCGGGTGGGGGTGATGTACCTGGGTCGGCTGGTGGAGCTGGCCCCGGCTGCGGAGCTTTACCGCAATCCGCGGCACCCTTACACCCAGGCGTTGCTTTCGGCCGTGCCGGTGCCGGACCCGGGCCTGCAGCGTGCGCGGGGGCGGCAGCATTTGGCAGGGGAGGTACCTTCGCCGGAGAGGGAGTATCGGGGCTGTGCATTTGCCGACCGCTGCCCCCTGGTGGAACCACGCTGCCGCCAGGAAGTGCCGCCGCTGCAAGGGGACCAGCACCAGGTGGCCTGCTTCGTGGCCCAAGAGAGCAAGGAACAAGAGCTCCAGGGTCATTCGTCTCCGGACGATCCCTCCAGCAGTCGCTGATAGGCTTCCACGGCCAGGCGGTCGCAGCGTTCGTTCTCCGCGTGTCCGCTGTGCCCCCGCACCGGCGTGTAGCGGAGGCGGTGGATTTGCAGCAGCTGGTCCAGGCGGCGCCAGAGGTCTTCGTTCTTGACCGGCTTCAGCCCCGAGGAGGTGCGCCGCCGCCAACCGTCCCGCTTCCAGCGAGGGAGCCACTGCGTGAGCCCCTGGCCCACGTAGGAGCTGTCGGTTACCAGTTCCACCTCCGAAGGGCGTTGCAGCGCCTCCAAGCCGCGGATGACGGCCAAAAGCTCCATGCGATTGTTGGTGGTGCGGGGTTCGGCGCCGCTGCGGACCAGCTCGCGCCCCGAGGCCGGATGCCGCAGGATGAACGCCCAGCCGCCGGGGCCGGGATTGCCCGAACAGGCCCCGTCGGTGAACAACACCACCCGGGGGAGTTTCCGGCCCCGGGGGGGTTCCGGGGAAGTGTTCTGGAGGGGAGGCGAGCTGTCGGGCATGGAAGGAGGCGTCCGCTGCTACATGGCAAGACCGGCCCGGTGCTCGGGCCGGTCTTGGGGAAAAGGTGCTACGAGGCTTACGGTTGTTCGGCCCCCTTGGGTTGGGTGGCCTTGTCGTCCTTGGGTGGCTGGGGCTTTTGGGGTTCGGGGGCGACCAGGGGGCCGGGTTTCTCTTTTGCGGGCTTGTCGGACCCGGAGGAGGATTGCTGAAGCAGCTTGCTGGCCTGGTCCAACGCCCCGCCGGAGCCACTCGTCGCCTGTTTGTCCTGCTGGTCTTTTTTCTTGGGCTTGACGATCTGGTTGCGGGTCAGGCGGATCTTTTTATACTCCGCGTCGTCGATCACGTAGTACCAGTCGGCGAAGCGGTCGTTGAGTTCCTTGACTTTTTCCTGGGCCTTTTTCACACGTTCCTCGTACTCCTTTTGCTTCCGTTCGTTTTCCTTCTGGATGCGCTTCCGCTCGGCGATGATATCCTCGCGGGTTTTTTTCTCCTGCTGGTTCTTGTCGGAATCGGCCTGCTTGCCCTTTTGCTCCCCCTCTTTTTGCTCGTTTTGCTTGTCTTGCTTGCCGTCGGCGGAGTTGGCCGAAGATTTTTCCGGCTGGGGACCCGCTTTTTCCTCCGCCTCCTTACCCTCCTCGGGCGGAAGCTCCGGCAACGGCTTCAGCTCCGGCTTGGGGATCATCTCGGGATTGAAGCGGGCCATGATGAACACGTAACGGTTGGTGCTGATGCCGCTTGCTTTCCCGTCTTTGTCTTTCCGGGTGGCCTGGTCGATGGTCTGCTTGGCCACCTCGCCGAAGCTGAGCACGTATTCCACACCCTCCTTGGTGGTGACGATCACCTTCCCCTGGTTGGAAATGAGTTGCCCTTTGATAATGTAAAACCCTTTGTCGGCTAGATCGAGGAGTTCCTGCTGTTCGACCACGTTGCTCTCGCCTCGCAGGAGGCGGCGGATTCCCTCGGGCTTGCGGCGCACGTCGATGATCTTCAGATCATCCAGGGCGTAGCGCATATCGTTGAGCTTTTGGGTGTCCAGCTGCTGACCTTCCTTGAGGCCTTCCAGCTTCCAGGGGTTGCCGGAAGCGTTCTCCTCGTAGGTGAGCACGATGTAGTCTTCGTCCTTGATCTGGCCGCGGGCCTCGTCCACGGAATAAAGATGCAACTGCACGCGGCGGATGTCCCAGGCGTCCAGCTTCAGCAAATCCCGTTCGATCCAATCGCCGAAGGAAGTGGAGAACCGCGTCGGGTCGATTTCGGCCTTATAGACGCGATCCTGGCCCGGCACCCGCACGTAGTAAATGTTCTGATGTTCCTCGGCCGCTTTCTTGCCGATGATCAGCGCAGCCAGCGAGTTGCCGTCCCGGTCGGCCATCACCACCCGCGTCCCCACCTCCTCGTCCTCGTGGGAGCGGAGCTCTTCGGCGTTGTTCGGGTCCGGTTCGATCACGCCGAACTCGGCATGCGTGCGGCGGTCGTCGCTCACCTTGTCCAGTTTCTTCAGCCCGATCAAGGCCGTTGCGGCCTGGGCCAGTTGTTTTTCGGCGTCGGCCGGGTAGTCGTAGTGGGAGGGGATGACCCAGTGTCCGTCCTTTTGGGCCACCTCGAAGCGATAGACCTCCCCGTCGCTGAACTTGACGATTTCCAGGCTGGTGGCCTCCAGTGGATCTTTGAACTCGGGGAAGAACTCCTGGCCCACATCGTCCAGCTGGGCCTCCTGGCGGGGAGCATGAGCCCAGGCGCTCCACACGGCCAGCCCCAACAGCACCAGGGCCACGCCCTCGAACATCAGGGTTTTTTTCCGTTCGCTCATGGCTTCCTCTCCTGAAGCGTTCGACCCGAACCGGGATTGCTCGGGAACAACGGGGCGTTTCCAGGAAACGGGAAAGACGTCACGATTGACGCAGGCGTTTGCGGGAAACCCCTTCTTTTTCGCGGGCCAGGCGATTGATAAACACCACCACGCCCATCAGCAAGGGGAAAATGGGCGGGATGGCCACCGCCATGAACTTGAACCGTCGCTGCACGGCCGCTTCCCGCTGGTTGAGTTGCAGCTGCAGGTGGCGGATCTTGCGGTCGGTTTCCCGCCGCATGCGCTGGATCCGGGCCTGGAACTGCCGGTTCACGTTTTCCATGACGATCTGCAGCTGTTGTTGGAACTCTCGCTGGTCGATCCCTTTTTGTTTGAGGATTCTTTGCACCTCCTGGTTGATTCGCTGTTCGGAGTTTTTCCGTTCGTTTTCCAACCGGGTGAGCAACTGTTGGATCTCTTCCTCCACGTCGCTGCGGTGCTTGGCCAACAGGCTTTCGATGGTTTCCAGGGTGCGATAGCGGAACTGCCGCTTGCGCACTTCCAGGAAGCGATGGTCTCCGGCCAGGTAGTCGATCATATTGTGCACGAAGGCCACGTTCTGGAAGCGGAAGTCCACGCCGACGAAGGGATTGTTCTTTTCCTGCTGTAGCAGGTAGAACAGGGAGCTCAAGCAATCGATATCCGCCACCAGCACGACGTGGATTTCCTTCTGCTGGGAGGATTCGCCTTTGTCCTGCTGTTGCTCGTTTGCTCCTTCCTCCTGGGGTTTTCCGTCTTTCTCGTCGCCCGGGTGCAGCTGCAGGTCTTCTTTCAGCCGGCCTCGAAGTTCGGCGGCCAGCACGTAGCGTTCCCGTTCGATGCGACGCTTTTGCCGCCGCTGGGCTTCGGGAACGAAGTTTGGGCTGAACGGCGAGCGGAGGTCGCGGTACTTGATGATGCCGGTCTTGGTTCCGGTCCGCACCAGCGGCTTGAATCGCACGCCCGTGTCCTTCCGCGCCCGGGTCATGTGTCCCGGAAACGGCAGCAACAGCTCTTGCAGGCCGGAGGTGATCGGGCAGTTCTGGGCAAAGGGATCGGGCATGGCTTCCCCTTCCCGCAGGAAGACCCATTCCACCGACAGCTCCCGCTGCAGCTTGGGATAAGGGTTGTAGTCCTGCCACACCACCTCGTCCCCGTGGAAGTTCACGCCCAGCATGGCCCACAGCGACTCGATATCCCCTTTGGGCTGTGCCGGGGAAGGCATGAAGGGATTGCTCATGGGCGGCCGCCGCGGGGCCGAAGTGGCTGGGGCCTGGATGTAGTAAGGGCAGGGGTCCTCGAAGATGGCCGTCGGCTGGCCGCTGCGCACGGCGGCGATGAAGTTCTTCATCTGCTGCGGTCCCAGCGAGCTGGGCTGGATGGCCAGCAGCACGTCATACCGCTTCGACAGCGGCGTATCCAGCGAAACGCGCTCGATGCGGTACTGTTTCTTCAACTCCGCCAGAATCCGCTCCTCGCGGCTGCTGCTCATGGTGCGCGGGTCGAAGCGGGCGTCCAGCGGTGCGTCGGTCCGCACCACGGCGATGGTTTTTCGGGGTTTGCCCGATTCGCGGGCCACGGTGGCCAGCGAGCGAATCAGCTCGTACTCCACCGGCGTCCCCCGCCCGATGAACGGAACCACCACCTTCTCCAGCCCGCACTCGAACACCACGCCCAGGATGATCTGCTCCTGCAGATACATTCCCCGTTCGATCACATACACCTCCTCGGGCTGGATGCCGTAGAGTTCTTCCGCCTGGAGAGCTTCTTCGCTGTTGAGTGGGGTGTCGATGATCTCCACCCGCACTTTCTCCGGCGCCCGGGCGCGGAACTCCTCCAGGATGTTGAGGATGTTGAGCCGGGTCTGCACGAAGGACTCAGGCACCTGGGGGGTGAGAAAGGCGCGGATGCGTACCGGCCGGGGCGGGTTCAGTTCTCGCAGCAGCCGAATCGTATCCTCGGAAAGGGAGTTGATCCGCTCGCTGGTCACATCCAGCCGCATGCCGGTGTAGCTCAACAGGACCACCACCGAGGCGGCCGAGACGACCAGGGCCAGCGTGCGTTGCAGGTAGTGCCAGCCCAGCGGGGGCGAGTCGGGACCCCCGCGCCAGTGCCGCCGCCCGATGAGCACCACGCACAAGTAGAGCGAAACGGCGGCAATGCCCAGGAAGTAGGCCAGGCTGGAGAGGCTCAGCACCCCTCGGCCCAGGTCGGCAAACTGGGCGCCGATGCTCCAGCGTTTCAGGGCCACGGCCGGCGGGCCGCTGAAGACCAGGTCGGCCTTGTCCAGGAACACCAGCGGGGCGTTGAACAGCGCGCCCAGGATAAAGGCGATCGTCATGTTGCTGGTCAGAAACGAGCCGACCATCCCCACGGCCAGCATGGCCACCCCCACCAGCCAGTAGCCGAAGTAGATGCCGAAGAACAGTCCCAGGTCCGGGCTGCCCAACCCCACCAGCACCAGCAGGTTGCACACCATCGAAAACAGCAAGCTCACCGAGTAGATGGCCACCGCGGCCAGGAACTTGCCCAGCACCACCTCCAGGTCGCTGGCGGGAATGGTCAACAGCAGCTCGTCGGTCCCCAGCCGCCGCTCCTCGGCCCAAATGCCCATCGTGATGGCCGGAATGAACACCAGCAGGATGTAGGGCAGGTACTTGTTCAGCTGGTCCAGGCTGGCCAGGTTGTTGGCCCAAAACTCGTGCGGCCAAAAAGCAGCAAACCCGCTCAGCAACACGAACACGCAGAGGAAGACGTATCCGGTGGGGTTGCTGAAGTAGGCCACGAAGTTGCGGCGGAAGATGGAAAAGACAACGTGGGCTTTCATGGTGGCGTGTATCCTTCGCAGCGTGGAAAGGGTTGCCTCCCAAGCCTCCTACTCCACGGCACTCAATTCATGGAACCGCTCGTCCAGGGGCTTGCCCTGGGCGAATTCGCTCAAGGGTCCGTCGTAGCGCAGCCGGCCTTCGGAGATAAACAACACCCGGCTGCACATGGCCTCCACCTCCTGCAAAATGTGCGTGGAGAGCAAAATCGTGTGATCCCGACCCAGACGGCGGATCGTCTCCCGTACTTCCCGAATCTGGTTCGGGTCCAGCCCGGATGTCGGCTCATCCAGGATGAGCACGTCCGGATCGTGCAGCAGCGCCTGGGCCATGCCCACACGCTGCCGATACCCTCGGGACAGCTTCCCGATCGGCTTGCCGATCACCGCGTGCAGATCGCACAGATCCACCACCGCCTCGATCCGCCCCCGGGCGTAGTCTCGGGACAGTCCGCGGGCCGAAGCGAAAAACTCCAGCAGCTCCCGCGGGGTCATGTCCAGGTACAGCGGGCCGTTTTCCGGCAAGTAGCCCAGGTGGCGGCTCCCCTCCAGACGCTCGGTGGCCATGTCGTAACCGGCAATGTAAGCCACGCCTCGGGAGGGGGCCAGGTAGCCGGTCAGCAGCTTCATGGTGGTGCTTTTGCCGGCTCCGTTGGGGCCAAGGAAAGCCACCACCTCTCCGCGGTGCACCTGGAAGGTGACCCCTTCGATGGCTGCAAACTGGCCGTAGTATTTGCACAGTCCGCGGGCCTCGATCATCACCTCGGCATCGGCGGCCTCTTGGGCCTGCTGGGGTTGTTCCGCGGGGTTTTGTTCCAAGGGGCTCGAATCGGGCGGGTTTTGCTGGGGGGAGTGCTCCGCTTCCGCAGAGGGAGAAGGTTCGCTCATCGCACGCGACTCCTGTGCCAAGCCAGGGAAGGATTCGACGATTATCGAGCTTGGGGCGGGAGTCCCCAAGCGACGGTTCCGAACTCGTAACTCCAGCCAGAACCCTGCTGGGCTCTATAATAAACTTGCCAAAAGGTCCGCTCTCTGTTGCCGAGAAAGCACCACCTTTTGGCTGGGCGGGGCCGCCTGCCCGTACCGAACAGGCGCAGATACATCTCCTTAGCTACTATAATTTACCGCAAGTGTCCGCTTTGCCAAGGTTTTCCATCGAAGGCACCCGGACCTCGCCCGCAGAACCCAGCCCAGGGCCACTGGCCCCCGGAGGATCTGGTTCCCCGGCTACGGCAGTTCCGCCATCGGGAGGCGGAGTCCCTGCCGGGAAAAACCGCCCGCTCTCCCCGCTTTTCCCCAAAGAAACAAACCGCCTGGCCTGGGGACCAAGCGGTCCGGCTAGAGTCGGGGCGACTGGATTTGAACCAGCGACCTCTACGTCCCGAACGTAGCGCTCTAGCCAGGCTGAGCTACGCCCCGAATCTCTGGAGTATTCTAACCCCCCGGAGGCTTCGGGAAAAGGCCACCCGAGGACGGAAAACCACCATCCCCCATCTCCAGGCAGGGAGGGCTGGCTCCGCTTGCGGTTCGCCCCAGGGTGCCTATAATTCCAGTGGACTTAGTGACTCCCTCCCAGTGCTGGCAAAGGACCGTCCATGAGCGCCCTTGGCGGGTTTTTCGGCTGGTTGCGGGACATTTACGAGGCGGTCACCACCGTGGCCCAAGGGATGTGGGTCACACTGCGCACCTGGCTTGTGACTTACGACCCGGACCGCCGCACGTTCGTCGAACGCTACGTTTATCCCGAACTGCCCGTACCGGTGGCCCCTCGTTATCGGGGGTTCCACCGCTACGACCTGACCACCTGCATCGCCTGCGATCAGTGTGCCAAGGCCTGTCCGGTGGATTGCATTTATATTGGTAAAGAGCGGGTGCCGGGGGCCAAGGGGTTTCGCGTCACCACCTTCACCATCGACTACACCAAGTGCATGTTCTGCGCCCTGTGCGTGGAGCCCTGCCCGGTGGATTGCATCTTCATGGGAGCCACCCATGACCTGAGCTGCTACAGCCGCGACGGGTGCATTGTGGACTTCTCGCGGCTGCCCACCGAGATCGCCTGGGGGCGGGCCACGCTCAACCCGGCCGCCGTGGCCCAATCCAAGACGATCCTGGAGCCGGTTCACGGAGGGCCGAACCAGTAACCGGCCCCGGGGCTGCATGCCTCCTTCGGTTGCGGCTGCCCCTGGGCCCCCTCCAACCTGAGAGTGTGCCGCCATGACGCCCACACCCGTGGAACTCCCGCCGGACCACCCCTACTACGGACGCAAGCTGTTCACCGTCGAAGAGGCCAACGCCACGCTGCCGCTGGTGCGGGCCATCGCCAAGGACCTGGCCGAGTTGTCCCGGGACGTAATCGAACGCCGCCAGCGGGTGGCCGCCCTGCTGGAGGCCCGACCGGCAAAAGACCACGAACTTTACCGCGAAGAGCTGGAGCAAATCCAGCAAGAACTCCAGCAGGATGTGCAAAAACTCCAGGAGTACATCGAGGAGCTGCGCCAGCTGGGCGTGGAGCCCAAAAACGGTCCCGAAGGACTGGTCGATTTCCCCTCCTGGATGGACGGCCGCGTGGTCTATCTGTGCTGGAAGCTGGACGAGCCGGAAATCCTCTACTGGCACGAACTGGACGCCGGATTCGCCGGGCGGCAGCCACTGCCGGCGGCCACTTCCTCGTAGCTGTATCAGCACCGGCGAGCCCCGAACTTCCAGCACCAGCGAGCCGCCGGCGTAAGCCGGCGGTTAGCGAGCCGGGAGCGTAAGCTCCCGGAGGCGGCCGGGCCGCAGCCACTGGGAGCTTCCGCTCCACAGCAAGAATAAACGCCAAACAACCAACGGCGAGCCGGGAGCGTAAGCTCCCGGAGACGATAAGAAAGCGGCGCATGAGTGCCGTGCTCTCCGTGGGCTTACGCCCACGGCTCGCGGCTGCAAGAACCAGCGCCAGCGGCAACACAACCGCGTGCTCACGCACGCGGCTCGCCGGTGCTTCCGCACCAGTGCAAGAAAAAACGTTTCTTCTGGCAATCGGCGAGCCGCCGACTTGAGTCGGCGGAGGAAAACAAGCAAACGCGTCTGCCCGCCTCGCTTTACCCCCTGGGGCAAAAGCGGTAAAACCAGCGGTGTCCTGCGTCCTCTACCCCGGTGAACGGATGCACTCTCTTGGGAGCCTGACCATGTGCAGCGAAGCTGCCAAACCCACGCGCAACTTCATCCAGCAGATCATCGACCAGGACCTGGCCGAAGGCCGCTTCCAGGGCGTGCATACCCGCTTTCCGCCCGAGCCGAACGGCTACCTGCACATCGGCCATGCCAAGGCCGTGGTGCTCAACTTCGAGCTGGCCCGGCAGTACGGCGGCAAGTGCAACCTGCGGATGGACGATACCAACCCGCTGACCGAAAGCAGCGAGTACGTGCAGGCCATCCAGGAGGACATCCGCTGGCTGGGCTACGACTGGGAGGACCGCTTCTACTACGCCTCGGACTACTTCGAGCAGCTTTACCAGTGGGCCGTGGAGCTGATCAAAAAGGGCAAGGCCTACGTGTGCGATCTTTCGCCGGAGGAGATTCGCCAGTACCGGGGGACGCTCACCACCCCGGGCCGGGAAAGCCCCTGGCGCAATCGCTCGGTGGAGGAGAACCTGGAGCTGTTCGAGCGGATGCGTCGCGGCGAGTTCCCCGAAGGCTCGCGGACGCTGCGAGCCAAGATCGACATGGCCCATCCCAACCTCAACATGCGCGACCCGGTCATGTATCGCATCCTCCACGCCAGGCACCACCGCACCGGGGACCGGTGGTGCATCTATCCCACCTACGACTGGGCTCACGGGCAAAGCGACTCCATCGAGGGGATCACCCACTCCATCTGCACGCTGGAGTTCGAGAATCATCGGCCGCTTTACGACTGGTTCCTGGAGCAGTTGGGCGTGCATCATCCGCGGCAGATCGAGTTCGCCCGGCTCAATCTCACCTACACGGTGATGAGCAAGCGGAAGCTGCTGCAACTGGTCCAGGAGGGCCACGTGCGCGGCTGGGACGATCCGCGGATGCCCACCCTTTGCGGGCTGCGCCGCCGCGGCTACCCGCCGGAGGCGATTCGCACCTTCTGCCAGCGGATCGGCGTGGCCAAGTTCAACAGCACCGTCGATCTGGCCCTGCTGGAACACTGTGTGCGCGAGCATCTGAACCGCACCGCTCCGCGGGTGATGGCCGTGCTGCGGCCGCTCAAGGTGGTGATCGAAAACTTTCCCGAGGGGGAAGTGCAGTACCTGGAAGCAATCAACAACCCCGAGGACCCTGCGGCCGGCACGCGCCAGGTGCCCTTTAGCCGCGAGCTTTACATCGAGCAGGATGACTTTCGCCAGCAGCCACCGCCCAAGTACTACCGCCTGGCCCCGGGCCGCGAGGTGCGGCTGCGTTATGCGTACTTCATCAAGTGCGTGGATGTGGTCAAAGACCCACGCACCGGCCAGGTGACCGAGCTTCGCTGCACCTACGACCCGGCTACCCGCGGCGGCTCGGCTCCCGATGGGCGCAAGGTGAAAGCGACGCTGCACTGGGTCAGCGCCGCGCACGCTTTGCCGGTGGAAGTGCGACTGTACGAGACGCTATTCAGCAAGCCCGACCCCGAGGAAGTGGAAGAGGGCCAAAGCTTCCTGGACAACCTGAATCCCCACTCGCTGGAGGTATTGTCGCAAGCGTTCATCGAGCCTTCGGTCCAAGGGGCCGCCCCGGGGACGCGCTACCAGTTCGAGCGGTTGGGCTACTTCTGCGTCGATCCGGACTCCACTTCGCACCACCTGGTGTTCAACCGCACGGTGACTTTGAAGGACACCTGGGCCAAGGTGCAAAAGAAGCTCCAGCAGCAGAAACGCTAACGGCCCGTTGAAAAACGCAAGTTGGGGAGGGCGAGGCTCCTGCCAAGCCGCTTTTTTTCAGCAGACGCGAGGAATGCCATAACTCGTTTCATTTCAGGTGGACTTTTTCAACGGGTTGCTAAACCTCCAGCAGCCGCCGAAGGTAAAAGTGGAAAAGGGGGCTTGGCGAGCCGTCGGCCTCAGCCGGCGGAGAAAAGTAATGAAACTCGTTTATTTGGCTCTCCCCGGACTGAAGTCCGGGGCTCGCCAAGGAGCTTCCGCTCTGGCCAAGAAAAAGGAGCCCCCCGCGTTAGCGGGGGGAGTCACTGAACAAGAACAAACCACCGGTTTTTACAATCGGCGAGCCGCTGGCTTCGTACGTGTTTAGCCAGCTAGCAGCCGGAGGATCGACGCCGCAGGCGTCGCAGCTTCGTAGCCGGGGGTCGTCAGACCCTCGGAAGGCAGCATTTTTCCTTGTCCTTGAGCATCCCGAAGGGATGCCAGAGGGAGGAACGATCCGTTGGTTTCTGGCACCCCTGTCGGGGTGCTGGGTG
>JALSGI010000626.1 GCA_026982835.1 Planctomycetota bacterium
GCGTAGCAACGACCACAAACGGTATCAACCGCGTGCTGGCGCACGCGGCTGGCCGTAGCTTCCGCTCCGGGCAAGAATCGGCTTGCGGCTTGCGTCGTGCGACTTGCGGCGGAGCTTCCGCTCCGGTGCAAGAAAAAACGCCAATTCTTGCAACCGGCGAGCTGCCGACTTCAGTCGGCGGAGAAAAATACCGCAATGCACTTATCCGGCTCTCCCCCGGGCTGAAGCCGGGGGGAGAGCCGGACAAAAATCAACTCTTTTGCTCAGGGGGCGCTTCGTCTTATGCTGGCACGCTAAACACGTACCGGGCGTCAGTGCGGGGAGAACGACGGTCATGCTCTCCGTGGGCTTACGCCCGCGGCTCGCGGTTGCAAGAACCAGCGCCAGCGGCCACACCAACCGCGTGCTCACGCACGCGGCTGGCCGGGCGCAAGAAGCGGTAAACGGCCGGTTTGGAAGTCGGCCAAGCTCGCAGCCAGCAAAACGTGAGTGCAAATCACACGCTGCTTCACACCCGCTCGGGCACCACAAACGGCTTGCGGTAGCGGCGGGTGAGCAGTTCGGCGGCGTCGCTGCGGTTGGTGATGGTTTCCCGCTGGGCGTCCACCTGGAGCCGGGCTCCCAGGGTGTAGGTTTCGGCCTGGAGCTTCAAGCCGTTTTCGCCGGCCAGGTGCTCCTCCATGCTCATCAGCTCCTCGTAGGCCAGCTTGTCCTGACCGAATGCCTTGGTCCGCGGCACGAAGGGCACCCGCTCGCCCAGGCGGTAGGAGATGTTGGCCAGGTGGCACAAGGCGCTGGAGAGGTGGCCTTGTTCGATGTCGGCGTTGAGGTCCTGGACGTTACGGCTGCGGACCGCCTCGATGAAGTTGGCAAAATGGTTGCCGCCGCCCGGGCCAAGGGAGACGTCAATCGGCGGCAGCGGCTCGGCCTTTTTGGCTCCCTTGGGCAGGAAGCGTCCGGCGGTGATCATCCCTTCGGTGGTGTAGAACTCGTTGGTGATCTTGCGGGGAGACTTCAGCCCGCGCACCTCGAAGACCAGCCGTACCCCGTCGTCGTAGTCCATGATGGCCACCTGGGTGTTGGGTGTCTGGCCCTGGTCGCGGTAGCCAAGCCTGCCGCCGAAGCTGACGACCTGTCTGGGCAGCGTGGCCCCGGGGATGCCCCAGCGGGCGATGTCCATCTGATGCACGCCCTGGTTGCCGATGTCGCCGTTGCCGGTGTCCCAGAACCAGTGCCAGTTGTAGTGGACCAGGTTGCGATGGAAGGGCTGCTGGGGGGCGGGGCCGAGCCAGAGGTTGAAGTCGAGCCAGTCGGGCACCGGCTCGGGCTTACGGAAACCGATCGAGCGACGGCGTTTGTAGCAATAGGCCTTGGCCACCAGCAGCTTGCCGTACTTGCCGGAGTGGAGATGGGCAATAGTTTGCCACCAGCGGCGTTCGCTTCGGCTTTGCGTGCCGTGCTGCACGATGCGGCGGTAGCGGCGAGCGGCCTCCACAGCCTGGCGGCCTTCCCACACGTTGTGGCTGCACGGCTTTTCCACATAAACATCCTTGCCCGCCTGGCAGGCCCACACGGTCATCAACGAGTGCCAGTGGTTGGGCGTGGCGATGCTCACCACGTCCACGCTGGGGTCGTCGAGCACCTGGCGGATGTCCTGCACGGTTTTGGGCTCGTAGCCGCCTTTTTGCCGTACTTGCTTCACCTTGGGGGCAAACTGCCGCACGTCCGGATCGACCAGGTAGGCCACTTCCACACCGGCCATGCCCAGAAAGGCGTTCACGTGGGAGCTGCCGCGGCCGTGCAGCCCGGCCACCGCCACGCGGATGCGGTCGTTGGCCCCCAACACGCGGGGGGTGGACTTGGTTCCGGCGATAGCGAAGGTGAACCCGGCAAACCCGGCTCCGGCCA
>JALSGI010000627.1 GCA_026982835.1 Planctomycetota bacterium
TTGGAGTACCACCTGGAGGGGATCAACCAGATTCAGGTGCACAGCAAGATCGGGCTCACCTTTGCCGCCGGGCTGCGGAGCATCCTGCGGCACGACCCGGACGTGATCCTCATCGGCGAAATCCGCGACGGCGAGACGGCCCAAAGCGCCATCCAGGCTTCGCTCACAGGCCACCTGGTCTTCAGCACCCTGCACACCAACGACGCCCCCGGGGCGTTCACGCGGTTGATCGACATGGGCGTGGAGCCCTACCTGGTGGCCAGCACGCTGGAAGGGGTGCTGGCCCAGCGGCTGGTGCGCATCCTGTGCCCGGAGTGCAAGGAACCCTACGAGCCGGACGAAACGAAGCTGCCGCCGGACTTCCCCCGCCCCGTGCCGCGACAGCTTTACCGGGCTCGTGGCTGCCGCCAGTGCCGCGATACCGGCTACGCGGGTCGCACGGGGGTGTTCGAGCTGCTGCGCACCGACGAGCCGGTGCGCCGCATGTGCGTGGAGCGAGCCGACGCCTCGCAGATTCGCCAGTACGCTGTCCAGCACGGGATGCTGACCCTGCGCCAGTGCGGCTGGCAGAAAGTGCTGGAAGGCACCACCAGCGTCGAGGAGGTGATCCGCATCACCAAGGGGGACGTGGTGCTGTAGCCACAGGAGGCGGCAGACGGCTCGCGGCTTGCGACCGGCGCCTTGCGCCGGGAGCTTCCGCTCCAGTGCAAGAAAACAGATCACGGCGAGCCGGGAGCATAAGCTCCCGGTTGGTCAGACACCACCGACAGCCAGCAACGACAAACACGGTTGGCCCCCATGCCCCAGTTCGCCTACGTTGCCCGACGCCCAAGCGGAGAACGCACCCAGGGGGTGCTTACCGCCGCGTCGCGCAAGGAGGCCCTCAGTGCCTTGGCCGCCCAGGAGCTGCTTCCGGTGCGGGTGGAGGCGGTGGAGGAGTCATCCGGGCTGGGGCTTGGCCGCGGCCGCGTGCCGGGCAAGCACCTGGCCCTGTTCTACACCCAGTTGGCCGATCTGTTGCGTTCCGGCGTGCCGCTGTTGCGGGCGTTGGAGCTGTTGCAGCGGCAGACTTCGCACCGGGTGCTGCGCGGGCTGATCCAGCAGGTGCGCGACGAGGTGGCCGACGGCCGCCCGCTGGCCGAGGCCCTGCGGCGCCACCAGCGGGTGTTCGGCCCGCTGGCCGTGAGCATGGTCCGCGCCGGCGAGGAAGGCGGCTTCCTGGAGGAGGTGCTCAAACGCATCGCCGCCTTCCTGGAACACCAGCAGGAGCTCAAGAGCCGCACGCTGGGTGCGATGATCTACCCGGTGTTCCTGCTGGTCATTGGCACGGCCATCGTGGTGGGCATGCTGGTGTTCTTCGTGCCCAAGTTCGCCCCCATCTTCGAGCGTTTTGAGCAACAAGGCGAGCTGCCCTGGGCCACCCAGGCGCTGATGTCGGCAAGCGGGTTCTTCCAGCAGTACTGGGTGCCCTGCCTGCTGGTGCTGGCCGGAGTGGCTTGGGCCGTGGTGCACTGGGCTAGCACGCCCACGGGACGCGAGCAACTGGATCGCCTGCGGTTGCGGGTGCCGCTGCTGGGCCGCATCGTGCGGCTGCTGGCCGTGGCCCGGTTTTGCCGCATCCTGGGCACGCTGCTGCGAAGCGGGGTGCCCGTGCTGCGGGCGCTGGCCATCGCCCAGGACGCCGCCGGCAACTCCGTGCTGCGGCAGGCCGTGCAGGAGGCGGCCGAGCAGGTGCAGCAGGGCCGCTCGCTGGCCGGGCCGCTGGGCGCAAGCGGCCAGTTCCCCGAGGATGTAATCGAAATGATCGCCGTGGGCGAGGAGGCCAACAACCTGGAACAAGTGCTCATCGACATCGCCGAAACCATCGAACGCCGCACCGCCCGACTGCTGGACGCCCTGGTGCGGCT
>JALSGI010000628.1 GCA_026982835.1 Planctomycetota bacterium
GTGGAGCATTTGCTGCGATGGCTTGGGGAATCCGACCAGGCCCACATCCTCTGCGCCGGCAGGCACCAGCAGCCCACTACTGAAGACACGCTGCTTGCCGGGGCCTTGGTGGCCGAAGTGCTGCGGCAACGGAAAGCCGAAACGAGCGATGGGCCACTTTCCCTGAAAAGCTCCGCTCCGGAGGCCCTGGCCCTCTGGCAGCAAGTGGCCGGGGAGCTGCAACTGGACCCGGCCCGCTGGTCCCCCCAGGCCACCCGCCGCCTGGCCGCGTGGTTGCAAGAGCACACTCCCGGCGGCCGGGGCGTGGTCCAGGTGGGTCAGGGGGAGGACTTGTTGCTTTGCGCCCAGCTAAACCGCACGCCGGTAGTGCCGCACGTGGTGCCGGGGAACCCCTGGACGATCCGCTTGGAGGAGACGCCTTCACAATCGACGCCCCCCTCCCCGTAAGCGGTGCGGCTACAAGCTAGCGGCCTCTTTGCCTTGCAGGCAGCGATCCAGAAACTTCAGCAGTCGCAGGCAGTACTGGCGGCGTCCCTGGGGCGTAAGCCCCCAGGACAGAGGCTGATCGATCCAGAAGTGCTCCTTGGGCCCCTGGTAGCTGCGGTACAGAAGCACCGCGTCGGAGAAAGGAGTAAGCGGGTCTTGCTTCCAGTGGCAGAACGCCAGCGGCACGTGGGTCTGGGCCAGTTGCTGGATCGGGTGCGGCGGGAGCTGCCGGCTGCGAGTGTCCCAGGCCACCAGTCGCCAGGCCAGCTGGGCGGCCTGGCTGCGCAAAGGGCGGGGGAGCAGCATAAGCTGCCGTTCCCAAAGCCAGTCGAGCCGGGCATAGCTGGAATCGATCCACGCCCCCTGCACGTGTTTCAGCTCCGGCAGGGTTTGCAACACCAGGGCCGCCCCGTAGGAAACCCCCACCAGCAGCAGCGGTTTATGGGGGAAGCGTCTTCGGGCCAGGCGGCAGATGGCTTGCAGGTCCCCGGCTTCCCGGGAGCCAAAACCCAGCGTGTGTCCCTGGCTTTGGCCGTGCCCACGCAGGTCGAAGGCCACCACGTTGTATCCGTTTTCCACCAGGGGGCACAGCAGCGACAGCACCTGCCCGCGGTGTTCGGCATAGCCGTGGCAGTAGATCACCGTGGCCCTGGCCTTGGGGGCCGGCACCAGCCAGCCTCGCAGCACGGTACCGTCGGCCGCAACGAGTTGGGTTTCTTCATAAGCCAGCTCCAGGTCGGCCGGGGTCCACACCGCGCGGCGGTGGACCGGGTGGGCCCAGATCAGCGGATAGCCCACGACCAGCACTCCGGTAAGCGCCACGGCCGAAACGATGCCCCGGCGGAGCAACTGCTTGGCCGGATCGTGCGATTCCAGGGGGAACAAAGCGGCCAGCCACTCCAGCAAGT
This sequence comes from Planctomycetota bacterium, assembly GCA_026982835.1. Taxonomy (GTDB): domain Bacteria; phylum Planctomycetota; class Planctomycetia; order Pirellulales; family S012-138; genus S012-138. Next base: position 1,395 of record JALSGI010000628.1, read on the forward strand.
GTTCCACCAGGTAGCTGCCCAGGCAGAGCGTCCCCCCGGCCAGCAGCCATTCGCTCCAGGGCACGTTACCCGGCACCAGCAGCGCCGCCAAAGCGGCTCCCAGCAGGAAGTACACCAGCCGCATTAGCAGCACGGTTCGGGCGGAGACGGCGGCCGGAGGCGTAAACCAGCCCGGCCCTAGCCGGTCGGCCAGCAGCACGGCTCCCCAGCCCCAGACCAGCCACCCGCTGTAGCTGGCACTTTGCTTCCAGGCCAGATAGAGAAACAGCCCGTACAGCCCCAGCATCAACAGCACAAACGCCCAGCGATGTTCGTCCAGGAAGCTGCGCATGGGGGCGATGCTCCGGGCCGGGGAGTCAGAGGGTCAAGGGTTCCTGGGGGCGGTTTTGCTCCGGGGCGGACACTTCCGGTTCGCAAGGAGCGTGCGATTCCGGGGCCAGTTCTCTGGCATCCGGCCGGTTCCCTCCGGCCCGCTTCTCCAGCTCCTCCAGCCGCTGCACCACCTGGTTGAACGCCTCGGCCATCTCGTGCAACAGGTCGCCCTCGCGGAAGCGAATCGGCCGCACCGGCTCGCCCCGGCCCAACGCCTCCAGCGAGCGGTGCAGCCGGTGCAGTGGGCCCATGAACCGGTGGCTGAACCGCAGCATGTCGTACACAAACAGCGGCACCAGCACGCCGATGGCCACGAACACCGGAGCGTACTGGTTCCAGATATCCCGCAGGTGGTTGTGATTCCAGCGGGCCGGACCCCGCACGGCCAGTTGCCACACCAGCAAGCCGGCGGTGACGAAAACCGCCGCACAGCCCAAGTACACCAGAATCCGCACCAGCAGCCACCCTTGCACGGGGGCGTGCACGAACAGTTGCCAGCGGCGTTGTACCTGCGGAGAAGGCATGGCCTGGCTCCCAAACCGGACGGCAAAGACTCGCCTATCCGCCGCACCCGGTTCTGCCCCGGCGCAGCGGCAAACCCTCGCGGAGAAACCATCGTCTCCAGCGGAAGTATAGCTTACGAAAGGGAGCAAGCCGGAAGGAAAAGAGGCGCTACTTCAGATCCCAGGCCGTAAGCCACCGGCGGCCGATGGGGCGAAAACCGTGTTGCTCTCTCAGGCGGCGATCCATGTCTTCCAGGTGCCCGGCCCCATAGAAGATACCCAGCTTGCGGTGCCCCTTCTGGATTTGTTCTTGCATCACCTTCAGCGCTACCTTGTTCCGCTCCGAGATCAGCGTGGAGCCTTGTTCTCCTTCCAGGGCTCGCAGGATGCTCTGGCTGGCGGCCATCTGCTCGGCAAGTACCCGCCGCAGTTGTTTCTTGTCTTGTCGCAGCAAGGCGATCAACAGCTCCGCGTCGCTGGGGCCGCCTGCGGCTTGTTGGGCCATGCTGGCCCCCATCAGCTTGAAAAACATCTTCAGCAAGCTTTCCTTCTTTTTGCGCATCGAGGCGGCGAACTCTTCCGGGGACATATCCGCGTGGACGAAGTGCCGCTTTTCGTAGTCGATCACCTCGATTTGATCAGCCAGGCCCAGGAAGCGGGCAATGGGGGCGTACAGTCCGGCCCGGCCCCGCTGCGGCTGTGCCCCCTTGGGAGCCACCAGCTCGTAGAGCAGCACATCGTACTGGTCGAACAAGCGGTTCAGGTTCTGATAGTAGGCCCGATCGGCAATGTGGATGGCCCCGATCAGGTCCACCTGCACTTGCTCTCCGCGGGCGTTGCGGCCCGCGTAGCTGACCACGGCGGTTTGCAGTGCCACGGGCCGACCCTTTTCGTCGCGGAGCAAGCGAACGAACTGGGGCTTTTTGCTTTGGGCCTTGGGGGCCGCAGGGGCACGTTCCCTTTGCTCGGCATGCAGGACCCGCTGGCCTCCCAGCAGAAGGGCCACCAACAGCAACATCAGCAAGCGGATTTGCCGCAGCAGGTAGAGCAAAGAGCGACGCATGGTTCTCCCCTTTTTGAATTAAGGCGCGGGGTGGGGCCGATGTTCGGGGAAATCCCGGTAATACCGCCGCAGCAGGGCTTCCACATCGGCATCCACAATGTAGAGCTTGCCGCGGATGTGCTTGGTCTGGCCCGGGGCCAGCCCCCCAATGCGAAAATCGGAGTGGATGCACACGATCACTCCCTGGAACAGCTCCTGGTAGGGCTCGAAGGCCACGGCCAGGATCTTCTTTTCATCGGCCGAAAAGCAGCCGATCAGCCCGTTGCTGGGCACCACGGGGCTCAAGGGCCGGGGGTTGACGTCGCTGCGGGGCACGTGGCGCGGGCACCACACCTGGCCGGGCACGTAGCGGGCCTTCTTGGCCCAAGGCTCAAACGGCATCCGCTTCAGCCGGCCATCGACGAACACGAAGCACTTGGGCAGGTAGTCCTTTTGCGTGCGGCCGGTGAACTTGTGCACGCGGATGCACGGCTGAGCCCAGTGAGCCAGCGAAGGCTTTTGGGTGGGATTGTGGGCGCGAATGCGAAAAGTCACCTCGTCGCTCCCGGAGGCAATGTGGTGATCCACCACCACGCCGTCCTTGAGCGTGCAGCGCAGATGGAGCCAGTGCCCTTGGGGATCGGCGGCGATGAGCCGGGTGGTGTGGCCGATGGTGGTCTCCCGCCACACCCGGTCGGTGGAACCGGGCCGGCAATAGGCTTCCATGTACCAGATGGGCAACTCCCCGCCGGGAACCTGGGGGCCGGCGATGGTGAGCATGTTCTTTTCCCAGTGGAGCTTGAGCTTGGGCAGGGCCGGCTCTTCGGCCACCGCGGAGAGTGCCGACCCCAGCACGGCCAGGGCCGCCGCCACAGGGAGGAAACGAGGCCGCATCATCACTTCTCCTTCCAAGGTCGAGAACCCCTGCGGAAACCCCAGGGGGAGGAAACGAACACGCCCCACGGTACAGCTGCCTCGGCCGCACCCGAGGCGGACGGCAACCTCCGGCCAGGAAACTGCAATCGCAGTTCTACTTGGGGGCCAGGCGGCACTCCAGCCGGGCGCCGTTTTGCTTGGGGGGCATTTCGATCTTGGCCACGTCTTCCAGGCGCTGGATCACCAGGTCCAGCACCCGCCGCCCTTCTTCCATGTGAGCCCGCTCTCGCCCGCGGAACACCACCGTGACGTGCACCTTGTCGCGGTGCTGGAGGAAATCCCGGGCGCGGTTCACCTTCACTTCCACGTCGTGCTCGGCGGTGCCGGGGCGGAGGCGGATTTCCTTGACTTTGGTGCGGTGGGCGTGGGCCTTGTGGAGCTTTTTCTTTTGCTCGTACTGGTACTTGCCGTAGTCCATGATGCGGCACACTGGCGGGTTGGCATCCGGTGCCACCTCCACCAGGTCCAGCCCCTGTTCTTCCGCCAGGCGGAGGGCCTCGCGGGTGGGAAGAATGCCCAGCTGCTTACCGTCCGGCCCGACGACCCGCACCGGCGTGATACGGATTTGCTGGTTGATCCGCAGTCGGGGCGAGTCGTCCCGCTTCGTCATGCGTTTGGCCAAAAAAGCCGTCCTCCTGTTGGGGGAAACCAAACCGAACCTTCCCCGCGTCGGACTGGCCGGCGGGGAGGATCATCCTCCGGGTTTTTTCCAATTGTATCCTATCCGGCCGGGGCCAGTGTGCAGATTCTGCAGGCCCAACCCAGGCGGGCAAAACCGCCGGGGCCGAAACTAGAATATGCGAAACCTGGCCCGGCGGGTCAAATGCTTTTGAGGTTTTTGCCAGCAGAGCCTGCCGCTTTGCGGGAGCAACGTGTTTGCCCTAATAGACATGCGCCTCGCGGTGCCCCAGCAGGGGGGTGACCCGGGGGCCGGTCTGCCGCACGGCCCGCGTGCGGATCTCTTCCTGCAGCTTCTCGATGGCCGCCGCGATGGGCATGGGGCCCAGATCCCCCTGGATGCGGTCGCGGACGCTGACGGTGCGGTTCTGCTGGTCCCGGCCCCCCACGATGAACATGTAAGGAATCCGCTCCAGTTGGGCGTCGCGGATCTTGGCTTGCAGCTTTTCGGCCCGGTAGTCCCCTCCGACGCGAAGCCCCGCAGCACGAAGCTCCCGCTCCACCTGGCGACCATATTCCTCGAACTTCTGGCTGACAATGAGCACCCGCACTTGCTCCGGGGCCAGCCACAGCGGAAACGCCCCGGCAAAATGCTCGATCAATATGCCCACAAACCGCTCGAACGAACCCAGCGGCGCGCGGTGGATCATCACCACCTGGTGAGGGCGGTTGTCCGGGCCGATGTACTGCAGGTCGAACCGCTCGGGGCTGGGCAGGTTGTAGTCCAGCTGGACCGTGCCCAACTGCCACTGTCGCCCCAGCGAGTCGGTCACTACGAAGTCAGCCTTGGGCCCGTAGAAGGCCGCTTCGCCCTCCTGGATTTCCAGGTCGGGCAGGTCGAGCTGTTCGGCCTCGCGGCGGAGTACTTCCTGGGCTCGCTGCCACAGTTGCGGCGAGCCGACGTACTTGTCGCTTTGCGGATCGCGGAAGCCCAGTCGCACCTGGTACTGTTCCATCCCCACGGCCCGCAGCACCGTTTGCGTCATCTCCACGCAGGAGCGGAACTCCTGGGCCACTTGTTGCTCGGTGCAGAAGATGTGGGCGTCGTCCTGGGTGAAGCCGCGCACGCGGGTCATGCCGCCCAGCTCGCCGGACTTTTCGTACCGATACACCGTGCCGAACTCGGCCAGCCGCAGCGGCAGCTCGCGGTAGCTGCGGGGGCGGGACTTGTAGATCATGATGTGGTGGGGGCAGTTCATCGGCTTGAGCAGGTAACGCTCGTCCCGTTCCATCTCGATAGGGGCGAACTGGCTGTCGGCGTAGTAGGGGTAGTGGCCCGAAATCTCGTACAGCTCCACCCGGGCGATATGCGGCGTATAAACCGGCACATAACCGCGGCGGAGCAGTTCCTGGCGAAGAAACTCCTCCAGCACGCTGCGGAGGATGGCTCCCTTGGGTTGCCAGAGGATCAGCCCGGAGCCCACCAGCGGGCTGGTGGTGAACAACTCCAGTTGCTTGCCCAGCACGCGGTGGTCGCGCCGCTTGGCTTCTTCGACTTGTTCCAGGAAGGCGTCCAGATCCTTCTGGGAGAAGAAGGCCGTGCCGTAGAGCCGCTGGAGCTGCTGCCGCGAGGCGTCCCCTTTCCAATAAGCCCCGGCCACCGAAAGGAGCTTGAACGCCTTGATTCGTCCGGCCGAAGGGATATGCGGCCCGCGGCACAAGTCGATAAACTCCCCCTGGCGGTAGAAGGAGAGGCGGGGGTGATCGGCCAGCCCTTGCTCGATGTGTTCCACTTTGAGCCCCTGGCCCAGATCGTGGCAAAGCTGGATGGCTCGCTCCCGCGGCTCCTCGAACCGCTCAAACGGCTCGTCCTCGGCGATGATCTTGCGCATCTCCTCTTCGATACGGGGAAAGTCCTCCTCGGAGAGGGTCTGCGGCAGGTCGAAGTCGTAGTAGAAACCTGTTTCGGTGGTGGGACCGAAAGCCAGTTGCACCTCGGGATACAGCCGCATCACGGCCCGGGCCATCACATGCGCGCAGGAATGTCGCAGCACGTCCAGGGCTTGCGGATCCCGGGGCGTGAGGATGCGCAAGTGCACCTGCCCCTGAGCCGGCAGCGGGCGGTTCAGGTCCACCACCTGGCCGTCCACTTCGGCGGCGATGGCTTGCTGGGCCAGCCGGGGTCCGATCCGTTGGGCCACTTCCAGCGGAGTGACCGGGGAATCGAAACGCAACTGCGATCCGTCGGGTAGAATGATTTGAAGCATGGCAGCAAGCAAGCCTGGGAACGAACCGGCGGAGGGATCGCCCCCTCCGCAGCAGCAAACGCCAAAACACGGCTCACCATACAGAAAGCCCCCGGCGGGTGACAAGACGGGGGTTGCTTGGCGCAGCCCCCTGGCGGACAGTACACTAGCTTAGGGATTGTGTATCTGGAACCAGGAAGAGGTCTTTTGCGTCGATAGGGAGAGCAGGCAGGAAACAGCACGCGGCTCGTGGTTTGAGGTTCCCTGGGGTGAGTGAAGCGTTGCCAGATGAGTTTCGCCAGGCGGCCTTGACCAGTGGTCTGGTCAGCCAGGAGCAATTGGAGGAGGGGGAGGCGTTGCTTCGCAAGCGGGCCGCGTCGGCTCCCGGCGATCCCGAACCACTCTCCGGGGAAAAGCTGGCTGCCACCCTGGTGGAGTTGGGGTATCTGAACTCCTGGCAGGCCGAGCAGCTGCTCAAAGGACGCACCAAGTGGACCCTGGGACCGTACCGGATTCTGGACGCCATCGGTCAAGGGGGGATGGGGCAGGTGTTCAAGGCCGAACACACCCTCATGCGCCGCGTGGTGGCCATCAAGGTGCTCCCCCTGGAACGCTCCACCCCCCAGGCCATCGCCGATTTCCAGCGGGAAATCCAGGCCCAGGCCCAGCTGGACCATGAGAACCTGGTTCGGGCCTACGACGCCGGACAGGACGGCAACGTGTACTACCTGGTCACCGAGTACGTGCCCGGGCTGGACCTGCGGCGGCTGGTCAAAAAACGGGGCAAACTGAACATGCACGCCGCCGCGGCCGTGATCACCCAGGCGGCCAAGGCCCTGGATCACGCCCACCGCCAGGGATTCGTGCACCGGGACGTGAAGCCGGGCAACCTGCTGGTCACCCCCGAGGGGCTGTGCAAGCTTTCGGACCTGGGCCTGGCCGGGCACGTGGACGAGCTGGGCCAGGCGGGCAAGCACCGCATCGTGGGCACGATCGACTACCTGGCCCCCGAGCAGATCATGGCCCCGGAAAAGATCGGCCCCCCTACGGACATCTACGCCCTGGGCTGCACGCTCTACTACGCGGTGACGGCCAAGGTGCCCTTCCCCGGAGGCACGCCCCGGGACAAGGCCCGCGCCCACTGCAACGAACAGCCCCTGGATCCCCGGCGGCTGAACCCGAACCTGGACGACGACTTCGTGGACGTGATCGCCGACATGATGATGAAAGACCCCCAGGCCCGCATCCAAACGGCCCAGGAGGTCATTCGGCGATTGCATCCCTGGGCCGGAGAGGACCCGGTGAAGACGGCCGCCGTGGCCCTGCATGGGGGGGTGATCGCCACCCGCCGCCGCAGCGTGGCCCCCACCCCCGTCTCGCCCCAGGTGGTGGCCGCCTTAAGCGACACGAAGCCTTTGCCGGAGGCCCCGCCTCGGGCCGAGCCGGGCAGTCAGGCTTCGCAAGGGACCGTGCCGGTGGTTTCGGCCACCGAGGAGACCTTCCCCAGCAGCTGGTCGGTGGCCCCGCATGAGTTCGGTCCGCGCGAGACCCTCCCCACCAGTGTCAAGTGGGTGATCGCCGCCAGCGTGCTGGCGGTGATCGGCACGGTGGTGGGGATCGTGATCCTCTCGTTGTTGTAGTCTCTGCTTCAGGGGGACGGTTTTCTCGGGGCAACTGTGGCTTTTCTTCAGCAGGCGTTGCCGCGGAACTACAAAAAACGGGGCTTTTTCCAAAGAAACGGGGATTTTTTCGGCTTCTGTTTTGACCCCCTGCGGTTCGTAGTCCAGTGTTTGAATGAATCATTTTTGGGGATTGTATGCCTTGAGGCAGGTTGACCTGGAGGAGTGGGAAGAACGTCTGCACGGCAGCACGGGCAAGCAAGTTTCCACGGGCACGGCACCACGGTTTCCTGGTTTCTGGGAGAGAGGCATGAAACGACACATCCATCCTCGATCGCGTCGTGCAGCCACGCTGGTGTTTGCCGCCGTGTTGATGACCATCATGGTCGGCCTGGTGGCGTTTGGAGTGGACGTGGGCTACATGGTGCTGATTCGCACCCAGTTGCAAGCGGCGGCCGACTCGGCCGCCATGGCCGCAGCTACGGCCCTGGGCGACGGGTTCCAGAGCGTCTATGAAATGGCCAACCAGTACGCCAGCTATCACACCGCCGGCGGGCAGACCGTCACGCTGGACGAGGCGGACGTGGAGATCGGCGTCTGGGACAGCGAAACCCGCACCTTCACACCCCAGGCCGACAGCGGCAACGCCGTACGGATCACCGCCCGGAGGCAGAACGCCAGCTTGTTCTTCGCCCGCATCTTCGGCATCGACACCTTCACCACCCAGGTGCAGGCGGTGGCCATGGCCAACCCGCGGGACATTGCCTTTGTGATCGACTTGTCCGGCTCGATGAACGACGACACGGAGCCGGCCTGGGCCACCAAGCTGATCAACGACAAGTTCGCCGGGGAGGGGTATCCCACCATCGGCAACGACTTGATGGAGGATGTCTATGCCGATTTTGGTTTCGGCAATTACCCCGGCACGCTGCAATACATCGGGGAACCGCTCGGCGTGGCCCAGGACAAGTACGCCTATGCGGAGATGACCAAGGACAACGGTCCGCTGGCTCAAGCATCGATTCCGGCCCAGTATCGCATCGACCCTTCCGACGATGAGCCCACACGGAAGGTGAAGGCCTACAGCTGGATGATCGACAACCAGATTGCGGTGATCATGCCCGCTGCGGTGCCCACGCCCGACAGCGCCAACGCCAGCAGCTACGCCTATTGGGAGAAGTACCTGGACTACATCATCGACGACCAGAAGGTCAAAGGGAGCGATCCCAGCAAAAAGAAAAAGAAAAAGGGCAAGAAGAAGAAAAAGAAGAAAAAAGGCAAGAAGAAGGGGAAGAAGAAGAAGAAGAAGAAAAAGAAGGGCGGCAGCAAGAAAAAGAAAAAAGGCGGCGGCGGAGGCAAAAAGAAGAAAAAGGGAGGTGGCGGCGGCTCCGGTGGAGGGGGCAGTGGTGGTGGCGGTTCCCCGCCTCCGCCCCCGGCCGGGTTCCATCCCACGCTGCCGGAGTACCCCTATGTGTGGAACAACCACCCGGGTTCCTGGCTCCCCCTTCCGGTGAGCCCGCTGGCCGTGCTGCCCGGTTCCTCCCGCAGCCTCTGGCCTGCTGCGGCCCTGGGAGCAGGCAAGGGAACGCCGCCATACAATCGCGGCTGGTTGCCGCCGAACCAGGACCCGGACCGCATCACCAAGTTCAACAATCCCAACAAAAGCTCCTTCCCCAGCGCCAGCAGCAGTGCGGTGAAGGGATATCGCAACCGCATCGGCTACCTGACCTACATGCAGTTCATGATGGACTTTGGCCGGGACTTGCAGCCGGTGGAGGGCCAGTATGTGCCCCTTTCCACCCAAAGCCCCTTGTGCCCCTACCATGAAGAGGACGTCAACGGCCAGACGTTCACCTTTCCGCCCCGGGAACAGCCCATGCACGCCGGCCGCCGGGCGATCATCCGCGCCATCCAGATCGTGCAGGAGCAGAACCAGGGGGTGAGCACTTCCCAGGCCGACTGGGTATCGGTCATCTCCTTCGACGCCCTGGATTCCGGTAACGCCGTGATCCACCAGCCGCTGACGGCCGATTACCTCTCGGCCATGAACGTGTGCACCACGCTGCAAGCCGTGGGGGACAAGCTGGCCACCACGGCCACCGAGGGCGGGCTGATCGAGGCGCGCGAGCACCTCAAGCCCGCCGCCGAAGGCGGCTACGGACGCAACAACACCAACAAGGTGGTCATCCTGCTCACTGACGGGATGCCCAACCTGTACGTCTCCTCCCCGGAGGACATCAGCCAGTACATCGCCGACAATCCCAGTCCCTATTTCTACAACAACGGCGCCTACTGGGCCGACGCCCCGCTGATGCAGGCCCACATGATGCAGGCCGAAGGCTATCAGCTGTTCCCGGTGGGGGTGGGTCTGGGCACCGATTACGACTTCATGGACCGGATGGCCAATCTGGGCGGCACGGCCGACGACAACGGCCAGGCGCCTCGGGGGTCGGGCAATCCGGCCATGTACGAAAACGTGCTGGTGGAGATTTTCGAGCAGATCATCAAGACCCCGAAGGTGCGACTGGTGCAGTAGCACTCCCCATCTCCAACTCCCCCCTCAAGCCCCGGGCACCGGAGTCCTTCCCCCGCTCCGGTGCCGTTTTTTCCGAACGTGACGGGTTTGCCGGAGCCACATCGGCCGACTCGTTGTTTTCTGGCAACGGCTTTTGGCCCCTGGTGCGTTCGGGCAACCTACGCTTGTGCAGGAATCGCCTCTTGGCCGCCCAAGGGTGCGATCGTGATCTGTTCGGGTAGAACCACCTCCTTTGTGCCCACCACGAGGATCGAGAATCATGGCCGGAGCTGGCGTGCTGCAACAAGGTCTGGCGCGTTCCCGGGAAGAAGCGCGGCTGTTCCATTCCGCCTGGCTGGTCGGACCGGTGTTCGACAGCGTGTTTTTGATCTTTTCTCCCTTGCTGGCGATGGTCTTGGGCTGGGCCATCGCCGGCACCGCGTTGACCGAATCTCCCATCCAGATCGGCCAGTACGAGGCCCCGCCGGCCACGCTGTTCATCGGCGCCTTTATCATGGCCCACCTGGTCATCGTCTTCTTCCGCAGCCACCTGAACCGCCAGATTTTCCGCCAGTATCCGCTGCGCTTTGTGCTGGTGCCGGTGGTGCTGTTTGCCGCCATGATGTGGTCCCCCTGGATCGCCGTATCGGTTTCGGTGCTGGCCACCTGGTGGGACGTGTACCACAGCAGCTTGCAGACCTTCGGCATCGGCCGCATCTACGATGCCCGCGCAGGCAACGACTCCCGCCGCGGGCGGACGCTGGATGTGATTCTCAACCTGTACCTGTACGCCGGGCCGATCCTGGCCGGGGCCACGCTGATGGACCACGTGGAAGACTTCTACGAGTTCGAGGAGGTCGGCTCGGTCTTCTTCACCGCCATCCCCGCCTATGTGGAATCGCACGCTTCCTGGCTCACCTGGGCCGTGCTGGCCACGGGAGTGCCGTTTCTCCTTTACTACGTTTATTGCTACTGGCGGTGGGCCCGCCAGGGCTATCGCGTCTCTTTCCAGAAGGTGGCCCTGCTGGTCTCCACGGCCCTGTGCTCGATCGTCACCTGGGGGTTCAATCCCTTTGGCGAGGCGTTTTTCATCATGAACTTCTTCCACGCCTGGCAGTACTTCGCCCTGGTCTGGTGGGTGGAGAAGAAGAACATCGCCCGCACCTTCGGCGTGGAAGGCAAGCCGTGGGCTCCGTGGCTGGCCCTGGGACTGCTGCTGGCCGTGGGTTTCGGCTACGGGCTGTGGGCCGAGATGAACGACGGCACCAACCCGGTGGCCTACAACCTGATCATCGTCATTGCCATCATGCACTTCTGGTACGACGGGTTCATCTGGTCGGTGCGCAAGAAGATGGTGTAGTGCTTTGCCCACTCCGGCACGCCGCATCGTCGAACCTGCGGTTGTTCCACGAGGTCGTGTTCGCCGCTTTGTTTGAAGCAACCGGGAGCTCGTGCTCCCGGCTCGCCGTTGCTCCGCCAGAATCAGCGTGTACTCTTGCATCTGGCGAGCCCCGGACTTCAGTCCGGGGAGAGTCGAAGAAACGCTTTTGCTTGTTTTCCTCCGGGAGCTTACGCTCCCGGCTCGCTGTTTTCCGCCGACTGAAGTCGGCGGCTCGCCGTTGCGTGAAAACGCACGCTTGTTTTTGCGCCACGGTAACAGTTCCGGCGAGCCGCGTGCGTGAGCACGCGGTTGTATTGGCGCTGGTTCTTGCAGCCGCGAGCCGTGGGCGTAAGCCCACGGAGAGCACGGCAATCATGCGCCGCTTTCTTATCGTCTCCGGGAGCTTACGCTCCCGGCTCGCCGTTTTCCGCCGACTGAAGTCGGCGGCTCGCCGTTGCGTGAAAACGCACGCTTGTTTTTGCGCCACGGTAACAGTTCCGGCGAGCCGCGTGCGTGAGCAC
>JALSGI010000629.1 GCA_026982835.1 Planctomycetota bacterium
CCGCGGCCCGGTAGTGCGGGTCCAGCGGGTCCAGCTCGGCAAGGAGCTTACCCGGATCAAAGTCCCACGCCAGCCGCTTGCTCTGCTGCAGCTCGTATCCTCCCTTGCGGCGCAGCAGCAGCGAGGCTTCCACCTGGAAGCCGTCGCAAACCAAGGCCAGCAAACGCCGCGGAGCAGCCATCGGAAATCGGGATCAAGCTAGGGGATCAAGGTTGCAGCTCCAGCACCAGCCGGGATACCACGGTTCCGGGCACCAGGAGCACCCGGGCGGCGTAGGCCCGGGGAGAGCCGCTTTGCTGGTTGAGCACCAGCGGGGTGTCGTCGGCCGTAAAGGGCAGCTGGTCCGGGTCCTCCACCAGCACCAGCAGGTGTTCGCCGGCCGGCACCCAGGTGTCGCCCGCCGGGTCGGCCAGGCCGAAAAACGAGGTGCGGTCCCCCGGCTCGGTCGCCTCCAGCGAAGTGACGGCCGCCTGGCGATTGGCCGGATCGGTCGTCAGCCGCCGCCAGCGCCCGGCCTGATAGACCAGAAGCGCCGCCCGCAGCCTTCCCCCGGCAATCGAAAACGCCTCCCCGGTGCGGTTGACCACCTGCACTTCCACGGCCGCAAGATCGACCATCCACTGCGGCGGGGAAAACGCGGTGCTCAGGTCGTGGCGATAGACGTCCGGGTCGGTGCTCGGGTCGGTGGGCAGCCCGTCGGCTCCCAGGCTGGTCAGCTGCCAGGAGCGCAAGTCGGACTGGAGCACCCAACCGTAGTTCAGCGCGTCGTCCGTGGGCACCGGGGAGATGTTGCCCCAGGCGTCGCGGAACGCATTCTCCCCGGGTGCCAGCGGAACGTAAGGGCCGCGATAGCCCTTCAAAAGCGCGGTCTCGGGGCCCGGCAAGGGGATCTCCCCGCCGTTGTTGAGCCCGTCAGGCCCCGGTTCGGGATCAAACAGCGGCACCTGGGCGGCAAACACGGGAAAGGAGTTGCCGGTGCTGCGATCCACGCCTTCGACCATCTCCGAAAGCGAAAGGGGCAGCCGCCCCAGGTCCACGGCAAACCCGGACAGCAGCACCTGGCCCCCGGCTGTGTTCTGCACGTGGAGCACTCCCCATCGGGCTTGCTGGAGCCGGGCCTGGGTCTGCTCGTAGCGGGATTGCTGATCGGCCGTGTCGGTCAGGGCCACAGCGCTTAGGGCCAGCATGCCCAACAGGGCCACCACCAGCAGCAGCTCCAGCAGCGTAAAGCCGCCGGTTCTCCCGGGGCGAAGTGCCGGGGAGCCCAGGAGAGCAGCTTGGCAGGCGTGGCGGGGCATGGGCGGTAGGAGTGGGGGGCTTGGCAGGCTAGCGGAACAGGTACAGCACCAGGTCATCGCCCTCGATGGCCGCGGAGTTGCTCTCGTAGCGGCCGTTGGGGCCAAGGCTCACAATGCGGGCTCGGGCACGCAGAAGCAGCGGATCCGTGTGGTGAACATCCAGCAACAGGTAGGGGCGCCCCCAACGGGTGCGCGGGGTGCTGTGGTCAGGATCATACCATTGGAAAAAGGGGCCTTGGGGGGGCTTGGGCCAGGGATCGGCCACGCCTAGGCAGCCGGGCACCAGGTCGGCCGCGGTGCCGGCCCCGGGGTCGCCATCCCCGCTGGGGCTAAGCGTGCCGCTTACATCCACCGGCCCGCCGCCTTGGCGGCTCAAGTAAGGGCCGCGCCAGCCGCGTCGCGTGGCCGGATTCCAGCGGCCCAGCGGGTGTATCAGCGCACCGCTTCGATCCACCAGCGGATTTTGCAGCAGTTGCCACCAGTTGGCCGGGTGGCGAGCCCAGGCGGCTCGCTGGGCCGGGGAGGCGCTGGCCAGGTGATCGGGCCAGTGCTGGGGGTTGTTGGGATCCAGTTGCCCCAGCGGGTGATCGCCCACCAGGG
>JALSGI010000630.1 GCA_026982835.1 Planctomycetota bacterium
AGCAGCCGCTGGCGGTTGGCAGCCACCACGTAGGCGATGATCCACAGGATGCCCAGGTTGGCCGCAGTGGCTCCCCAGCCGAGGACCAAGCGCCGTAGCCCCTTCCAGGCTCGGGCCAGCAAGTGGCCCGTAAGCACCGGTCCGACCACCTGGGTGATCAGAATCCAGAAAGCCTGCCGGGCAAGCAGCCCTGCTGCCTGGTGGCCATGGCGGAAGATCAGGAACAGGCACAGCGGCACCACCAGCGGCGAAAGCAGCGTGGCCGAAGTGGTGAGGCTGACCGAGTAGCTTACATTGCCGCGAGCCGTCAGGGTGAGCACGTTGGAGGCCATCGCCCCCGGCACGCAGCCCACCAGCACCACGCCGATTTGCAGTTCCTCGGGCAGTTGCAAGGCCCGGGCCAGCAGCCACGCCCCCAGGGGCATCACCGTGTATTGCGTGGCCGTCCCCCCGAGCACCTGCGGCCAGCGGCGTAGCACCTGGGCCAGCTCGTCCCGGGGGAGCAGCCCTCCCAGGCAAAACATCACCCCGGCAAAAAGCCACGGCAGCCCGGGGCCCGAGGCGATAAAGGGGTCCCACGGCTCGGCACTCTCCGAGGGCACCCCCAGCCCGGCCAAAAGCCAGGGCCACCCCAGTGCCACGGCACTGAGCAACACCAGCCACAGGAGCAAAAAGCGTTGGAGCATGGCCTTGGGGGAATATGGTGGGGAATGTAGCTCATCGGGTGGTTCCCGTTATAACCGCCCGTGGGCCCCTTGGCAGCCGAAATGTGGCCCCCGGGGTGCTATGGCCGCTGGGCTCGGTGGTTTACAATGGATTTGCCTGCCGGAGCTGGCATTTTTCTTTTTCGTTCCACGTAGTAAGCCGTTTGCCCCGATGAGCACGACCACCCCCCCGGCCAAGGAAGCGACCGAGTCGTCGCTGAAGATCGTCGAGGACGCCACCTGCACTTTTTGCGGCTGCGTGTGCGACGACATCACGCTCAAGGTGGAAGAGAACCGCATTGTGGAGGCCAAGCGGGCCTGCGTGTTGGGCAAAGCGTGGTTTCTGAACCACCAGGGGCACGAAGGCCCCAGTTGTCTGATCGAAGGCAAGCCCGCCCCCGTGGAAAAAGGCATCCGCCGTGCCGCGGAGATTCTGGTCCAGGCCCGCTACCCGGTCATCTACGGCCTGAGCGACACCACCTGCGAGGCCCAACGGGTGGCTGTGAGCATTGCCGACTGGATCGGCGGCACCGTGGATACCACCACTAGCGTGTGCCACGGCCCTTCGGGAATGGCCTTCCAGGACGTGGGCGAGGTGACCTGCACGCTGGGGGAGGTGCGTCACCGGGGGGATTTGATCATCTTCTGGGGCTCCAACCCGGCCGAAAGCCACCCGCGGCACTTTACCCGCTATAGCCTTATGCCCAAGGGGATGTTCGTCCCCCGGGGGCGCAAAGACCGCACGTGCGTGGTGGTGGACGTGCGGCGCACCAAAAGTGCCAAGGCGGCCGACTTGTTCATCCAGATCAAGCCCGGGGGTGATTTCGAGGCGCTTTGGACGCTGCGAGCCCTGGCTCGCGGCTTCCGGCCCGACCCCCAGGATGTGCTGGAACAAACCGGCGTGGAGCTTTCGGTGTGGGAAGACTTGATGGAGCGGATGAAGCAGGCTCGCTTCGGGGTGATCTTCTTCGGGATGGGGCTGACCATGACCCGCGGCAAGCACCTCAACAGCGAAGCCCTGCTGGCCTTGACGCGCGACATGAACCGGCACACCCGCTTCGTGTGCAAGCCCAACCGGGGGCACGGAAACGTCACCGGGGCAGACAACGTGGTGGCCTGGCGTACCGGGTTCCCCTTCGGGGTGAACCTTTCGCGGGGCTACCCGCGATTCAACCCGGGCGAATACACCACCACGGACCTGCTGGCCCGGGGCGAGGCCGACGCCGCGATGATCGTGGCCAGCGACCCGATGGCCAACTTCAGCCAGCGGGCCCGCGAGCACCTGGCCCGGATCCCCTATATTGCCCTGGATCCCCAGGAAACTCCTACCACGCGGGGGGCCACGGTGGCCTTCCACACGGCCGTTTACGGAATCAACGTGCCGGGAACGGTTTACCGCATGGACGACGTGCCGATCCGGCTTCGCCCGGCACTGGACTCGCCGCATCCCAGCGACCTGGAGGTGTTGCAAGGGATCGAGCACCAGGTGCGACAGCTGCTGGGAAAGCGAAAGGGAGCCGAAAAAAAGGAATAGTTCGGCACCCCTGCAGCGAAAACGAAATTGGAAAATTGTTCAAAAAGGTTTGGCACGGGGCCAGTTAGTCGATACATTGTGTAAGTGGGGGCGGTGAGGGTTGTAATGGCCCTCCCCCCTTGTTCCCAAGAGCACATCCTGAACTTTTCCTTTTCGCGCGATAGGGAGTCGATGCCATGGCCCCGGCTGCTCCTGGCCCCGATTCTTCCTCCAACTCTTCGGTAGTCTCCTCCGATCAGCAGCAGCCTGCGTTGGGGGGCGGTAACGGTCCGGCCCAGTCCAAGCGACCTCCTTTGCCGCCTCAAAAGAAAAAAGTGGTCAAGGCGACCGCGGTGCCCAAGGCTGCCACTCCCCCCAAGTCCCCGGTGCGGCGAGCCACCCCGGTCAAGGCGGCTCCGGCTCGCCCCGTGGCTGCGATTCCGCCCCTGCTGGAGGAAGAACCTCCGCGGCGGTCTTGGCGGGAGCTGATGGTCATGGCTCCCAGCTGGCTCATCAGCATGCTGGTGCACGCCCTCTTGCTGGTGGTGCTGGCCCTGATGGTGCTGCCGGAGAACAATCCGTTCCAGGCAGCCCTGAGCGCCCTGAACACCGAGAACGAAGCAGTGGAGGAAATCCAGGAAGAGTTCGAGGATCTAGAACCCCCTGAGGAAATCGATCTGAACCAGACGGTCACCTCCACCGTGGAGGCCACCGTGGAACAGCCCGAGGCGGTCGATGTCTCCAACTTCAACGACGAGACCGTGGCCAAGATGGACATGAAGATCAACGACCTGGGTACCATTCAGGTCTTTGCCGACAACTTGACCGACCGTGTCGGTGCGGCCGCCGGGGATGCACTCTCTGGCCGTGGCAGTGGGGCGGCCAAGCGAGCCGCCCTGATCGCCGGAGGCGGGGGCAAAGATACCGAAGAAGCCGTGGCCCGGGCACTAAAGTGGCTGGCCCGACACCAGCTCCCCAACGGGGCCTGGAGCTTCGATCATCGCCTGGCCAATCACCCCAATGGGCAGAACCCAGGGCGGCTGCGCGATGCCTACAACGGGGCCACCGGCTTGGCCTTGATGGCTTTCCTGGGAGCCGGGCACACACACAAGAAAGGGCAGTACAAGTACGTGGTGGAAAAGGGCCTTCGCTTCCTGATCGCTCGCATGAACAAGCAGACCGGAAGCCTGCATGAACGCGGCGGAAACATGTACTCTCACGGCATCTGCACCATCGCCCTGTGCGAAGCCTACGCCATGACCCGCGACCGCCGCTTGCGCATCCCTGCCCAGGCGGCCATCAATTTCATCTGCTACGCCCAGGATCCTGTGGGCGGCGGGTGGCGCTACAGCCCCCAGCAGCCGGGTGACACTTCCGTGGTGGGCTGGCAGTTCATGGCCCTCAAAAGCGGCCACATGGCCTACCTGGCCATTCCGCCCAAGACAATCAAAGGAGCCATTAACTTCCTTAACAGCGTCCAGACCGACAGCGGCGCCTACTACGGCTACACCAGTCCCGGCCGAGGACCGGCTACCACGGCCGTGGGCCTGCTGTGTCGCATGTACACCGGCTGGAAGCACGAAGAGCCCGCCCTGGGCCGGGGCGTGGAGGCCCTGCTGCGACTCCAAGACCGCCAAAAACGCAACCCTTACTTCTATTACTACGCCGCCCAGGTGGTCCATCACTATGGGGGCGAACAGTGGGAACAGTGGAACAGCAAGATGAGACCCTGGCTGGTGGGCCAGCAGGTAAAGGAAGGACACGAGGCCGGAAGCTGGTTCTTCGGCGGCGGACACGCCAACGACGCCGGCGGGCGCCACTATGTCACCTGCCTGAGCTGTATGACCCTGGAAGTCTATTACCGCTACTCGCCCATCTACAAGAAAAAGAGCGTCGAGGACGAGTTTGAAGAGTAACGTCATGTTCCTCGTCCCGGTGCTCGATCTGCTCCGCGGTCGCGCGGTGCGCGCCGTGGCCGGCCGGCGGGAACACTACCGGCCGCTGGAACCGCAGTCCGATCCCGTCGAGCTGGCCCGAAACTTCGCCCATCGCTGGCAGCTGCGCCACCTCTATCTTGCGGACCTGGATGCCATTGGAACCGGAAAACGCTGCTGGACCCTATTCCGAGAACTCCATCAAATCATCCCCCAGCTGTGGCTGGACTTGGGCATTCGCTACCGGGCCGATTTGCACCAGGCAACGCGGCACTTGGGCAACCTCTCGCCGCCCCCTCACCTGGTGCTGGCCCTGGAAACGCTGGAAAGCCCGCAGGTGCTCGAAGAGTTGGGCGACCTCTGGCCGCGGGAGCATCTAATTTTCAGTCTCGACCTGCGGCAGGGCCGCCCGTTGGGCTCTCCGGCCTGGCCCCGCGATCCGCAGGCCGTGGCTCGCCTGGCCTGGCAGGCCGGCCTGCGGAGGTTGATCCTGCTGGATTTGGCCGACGTGGGCACGGGCCGGGGCACAAGTACGCTGCCACTTTGGCGGCAGATGCAGGACCGCTGGCCTTCGATGCAAGGCATCCTCGGCGGCGGAGTGGCTTCGCTGGAACAGCTCCACCACTTGGAACAACACGGCGTGCATGCCGTGCTGGTGGCCTCCATCCTGCACCGGCAAGTCCTTGACCCGCTGCAAGTGGCCCAATGCGGCTGGAACGGCTAGCTTGACCTGCTGCCTGCTGCCGCGGAAGGCTCCCGGGGGATATAATGCACGGGTGGCAAAAACGGTCGCTGGAGCGAGATTTCTCGGGAACGTTCCCCCCGCTTGCGGAGTGGTGTTCATGGATACGCTGCTTGCCGCCCTGTTGTCGTTCGTGGGCTTTATCGTAGCCTACCACACCTACGGGCGCTGGCTGGCCCGGCGCATCTTCGGCCTGGACCCCCAGGCCCCCGTGCCCAGCCGCCAGCTACGCGACGACGTGGATTACGTGCCCACTCGCCGGGCCGTGGTGTTCGGCCACCACTTCACCAGCATTGCCGGCACCGGGCCGATCGTGGGGCCGGCCATCGCCGTGTTTTGGGGCTGGCTGCCGGCGCTGCTGTGGGTGGTGGTGGGTTCGGTGTTCATCGGGGCGGTGCACGACTTCGGGGCGCTGGTGGTATCGCTTCGCAACCGGGGGCAGACCGTCGGCGAAGTGGCCGGGCGGGTGATCGCCCCCAGGGCCCGCGTGCTGTTTTTGCTCATCCTGTTTTTTGCCCTCACGGTGGTGCTGGCCATTTTCGGGCTGGTGATCGCCTCGATCTTCAAGCTCTATCCCGGCTCGGTGCTTTCGGTGTGGACGGCCATGCCGCTGGCGGTGGTGGTGGGGTACTGGGTGTATCGCCGCCGGGGCGGGCTGCTGGTGCCTTCGCTTTTGGCCCTGTTGATCCTTTACGGCACCATCTACCTGGGCGTGTACTACCTGCCGCTGGAACTGCCCGTGGCCAACCCCGTGGTGGCCTGGACCGTGGTGCTGATGATCTACTGCTTCCTGGCCTCGGTGCTGCCGGTGTGGGTGCTGTTGCAGCCGCGCGATTACATCAACAGCCACCAACTGCTGGTGGCGCTGGCCCTGCTGGTGCTGGGGCTGGTGGTGGCGGGGTTCACCGGGCAGGCTCGCCTCGTGGAAAGCGCTCCGGCCGTGGCCCAGGCCATCCCCGCCGATGCTCCCCCCATCTGGCCGTTTTTGTTTATCACCATCGCCTGCGGGGCGGTAAGTGGCTTCCACTGCCTGGTCTCCAGCGGCACCACCAGCAAGCAACTGCAGCGGGAAACCGACGCCCAGGCCGTGGCCTACGGGGCCATGCTGCTGGAAGGAGCCCTGGCCGTGCTGGTCATTCTGGCTTGCTGTGCCGGGGTGGGGATGGGCAAGTATCAGCGCTTGCCCCAGGGCGGCTACGCCCTGGCCCAGACCCAAGACGGCACACCGCTTACCGGCCGGGCCGCCTGGCAGCAGCGCTACGACATCCAACGCGGCTGGAGCGGCTTCAACCTGGGCCAGAAGGTGGGGGCGTTCGTCGAAGGCGGGGCCAACTTCCTGGCCGCCCTGGGCGTGCCGCTGGAGTTGGGCATCGGCATCATCGCCGTGCTGGTGGCTTGCTTTGCCGCTACCACGCTCGATACGGCCACCAGGCTGCAGCGCTACGTGATCCAGGAACTGGCCGGCACGCTGCACGTGCCGCTTTTCACCAACAAATATGCCGCCACCGCGTTGGCCGTGGTGCTGGGGGGAACGCTGGCCATGATCCCCGCCCCCGGCAAGAGCCTGGGCACCGGCGGGCTGATCCTCTGGCCGTTGTTCGGGGCCACCAACCAACTGCTGGCCGGGCTGGCCTTCATGGTCACCGTGTTCTATCTCTGGCGACGCAACAAGCCGGTGTGGTTCGCCCTGGGACCGATGTTGCTCATGCTGGTGATGCCCGCCTGGGCCTTGTTGTGGCAGATGTTCAACACCGCCACCGGCTGGTTCTGGCCGCTGGCGGCCATGCTGGCAGGGAAGCAGCCTTGGGCCTGGCAGCAAAGCCACCTGCTGTTTGCCATCGGGGCGGTGGCCCTGCTGCTGGAGGCGTGGATGATCTACGAAGGAGCCCGCATCTGGTCCCGCGTGCGCGGCGTGCTGGAAGAACCGCTGCCGCCGCTGGAGCTGCAAACCGTCCCGGCCGGCGGGCGCTCCTGCTAAGCACCCTTTCTCCCCCGGCTTCCGCTTGCAACAAAATGGCATGCCTCACCGCGACCTCCACATCCCGCTCACGGACCAGGTGGTCCACTTCGCCGCCGGGGCCGAAGACGCCGGCCAGCGCCTCGACCTGTTCCTGGCCCGGCACTTGCCCCAGTTCAGCCGCAACTACTTGCAACGGGCCATCTACGCCGGGGCGGTCCAGGTGCGCGGGGTCGAAGGTCCTCGGGAAAAACTACGACCCAACTACAAGCTGCGTCCGGGCGACGTGGTAGAGCTACGCATGCCCGAACCCCCGCCCGAAGGCCCCCTGCCGGAAGACATCTCGCTGGATGTCATCTACGAAGACCGCTGGATCATCGTGGTGAACAAGCCGCCGGGGATGGTGGTCCATCCGGCCGCCGGGCACTGGGACGGCACGCTCGTTTCGGCCCTGCAGCACCACTTCGACCGGCTCTCCAGCCTGGGAGGGCCGGTGCGGCCGGGAATCGTGCACCGGCTGGATCGGGACACTTCCGGCGTGATGGTCGTGGCCCGAACCGACGTGATCCACGCCAAGCTCTCCAAGCAGTTCAGCCGCCGCCGGGTGGAAAAAGAGTACTGGGCGCTGGTCCAGGGAGTGCCCGCCCGCGACCGCGACGTGGTGGAGCTGCCCATCGGCCGCCACGTGCAACACCGGCACCGCATGAGCACCGCTCCGGGTTCGCTTCGCCCCCGGGAGGCCGAGACCTTTTACGAGGTGCTTCAGCGGTTCGAGCAGGCGGCCCTGCTACGGGTGCTGCCCCGCACGGGACGCACGCACCAGATTCGCGTGCACCTGGCCGCCGTGGGCCACCCGGTGCTGGGAGATCGTCTCTACGGCGGCCGGGCCGAAGTACGGCTGCGGGAACTGTTGCCCTCGGGGTGGTTCACCCACCCGGGCGGCCCTCTGGATGTGCGGCTGCGGGGCAGGGTGCTTTCCCAGGAGCGTTTCGACCGGCTCCAGCGGCAGTTGGACCAGGTGGTGCTTGCCCGGCAGGCGCTTCATGCCCGGCGGCTGAAGTTTTTGCACCCCGAGTCGCGCCAGGCGGTGGAGTTTACCGCCCCGCCGCCCGAGGATTTCCGCCGCGCGCTGGAGCTACTGCGCCTGGGCGTGGATGCCTCCGATCCTCAACGCAGATTCTAAAATCGCAACTCCAACAGCCTACTGAACAGCAGCACTAAAGGGGCAGACCGGCCGGCAAGCTGCACGATCTAGTGAAGAGCTATTGCAGATAGCCTGTTTTTAGTTCAACGCAGACAAATCACAAGTTCCCCGGCACGAATGGAACAAGCACTAACATAATGTGCGCCACTAGTGACTGTGCGATAATCAGTAGAGTGTTTTTGTTTTTATAAAGAGCATATTTTTTTACTAGACAATATAGATGGAACATTATTATGACCCGGCAAAATAACACATAAACCAAATTATTCTCAACAGAATAAGTTCTAGATTAGACATCAACAACCGTACTAACAATGAATAGCATAACTAAAAGGCATATCATTTCAGCTTCGCTGAACAATCATGAATTCTATTGGAATTGTTTTTCAAAGTGTGATTGGCATCAATATGTGTTCTTTCGGATAACAGCCCGTTGAAAAGCACAAGTTTGGGAGGGCGAGGCTCCTGTCGAGCCGCTTTTTTCAGGATGTGTAGGGAATCTTATAACGCGTTTTCGTTTCAAATGGACTTTTTCAACGGGCGAATAGGCGGCGTTCGGCCATTCGGTATGTTCGGCCAGACGCGCCAGACGGCAAGTACGGCTACTGGCGCATTGTGTTGCGCGGCGGGTTTTCGGCCCGCGACGGGTTTAGACTCCTGCGCCGGTCCGCGGCGGACCGCGACGGGTTTAGGCTTCCGCGACGGACCGCGGCGGACCGCGACGGGTTTAGATTTCCGCGGTGGGCTTTTGCGCTGTCAATTTTTTCTCCTTTCGGGTTTTCGAATTTGTTCGGGCTTAGACTCTACGGCGGGTTTTCGCGCCGACAATTTGTTCTCTTTTTCGGGTTTTCGGACCGCGACGGTATTTATTCTTTCGCCTCCATGAGTTGGCCATTCAGGGGTTCTAAAATTTCTGGAAAAATCTTCTTGACTTAGATTCCCGAGGCGCCTACAAAGAGGGTGGACCTAAGAAGATAGCTCTCACGGATGTTACGCCCGGTTTTTTCGTTTATAGGATGATTTTGTCCTTGGAGTATTGTCGTTCCTGGAGCAGTGCTGCATGCTGTAGGTTTTTTGCTGCAGTGAACTGGAGATTGGACGGGATAGTGCTTCTGTGATTTTGCTTCCGGTGTCAGGTATTTTTGCCCTCCCGCGTATTGGGAGTGATGGGTCGAGGATGTTCCTGCTGGTTTTGGCTGTTTTCCTTTGTGGAGGAATCGAACGCTTGGCTATTTCGGCTTTTTGCCATCCTGTTTCGATTTCGTAACTTCCGTAAGGGGCTTTTGCCATGAAAGACCTGATTGCTGCGCTGTACAAGTTGGATGCTCTTCGAAAGGACGACCACGTGGAGCAGCGGGTGCTCCCGGCGATCCCCCCGCAGTTTGCCAATTCGGCACTGATGGACGGCCTTGGGGGTCCGTTGCGCGAAGCCTTGAAGCAGTTGGGTGTCGAGGCGTTGTTCGAGCACCAGGAGCGGGCCATCGAGCTGATCCGGACTGGCAAGGACGTGGTGCTGGAGGCCCCGACGGCCAGCGGCAAAACGCTCTGTTTCAACATTCCCCTGGTAGAGCGGCTGCTCCGGGAGCCGGATGCGCACGCGCTGATGATCCATCCGATGAAGGCCTTGTCTAGCGACCAGCGAAGGCAGTTCGACACGCTGGCCCAGGCCACCCAACAAAATGGCGGGCAGAGGCTGGAGTCCTGGATCTACGACAGGAGTGTCAATCAGGAAACGCGTTTCGTGTTGCGGAATCATCCGCCTGCGGTTCTCTTCACCAATCCGGAGATGCTCCACCAGAGTTTTCTTCAGCATGCCGACAAGTGGCGTCGCTTCCTCGAGGGACTGAAACTCGTGGTGCTGGACGAGATTCATGAGTACCGGGGCTACTTCGGCACCAATGTGGCCTTGTTGCTGCGTCGCTTCTTCGCGTACCTCCACCGGCTGGGAGTGAATCCCCAGGTGGTTTTGGCCACGGCCACTTGCGGCAACGCCCTGGAACACGCCAATCGACTCACCGGCAGGCGTTGCGAGCATGTGGTGGCTCGAACCCCGATGCGCCCGGAGCGGCATTTCGCATTCATTGATCCGCAGATTCCGGATCACATGTTCCACAAGATTTACCTGCTCCGGATTGCCCGGGCGGCGATCGCCTGTGTCCAACGCGGGTTGAGCACGTTGATCTTCTGTCCTACGCGGCGTTTTGTAGAGGAGGCAACTACGCTGGCCCGGCGCGACGCGCAAGAGTGCGGCGTTTCTCCCGAGCTGATCGCACCTTACCGCAGCGGGTACGATGCACAAACCCGCATGCAAGTGAAACAAAACCTGCGCACCGGGAAGGTAAAAGCCGTGTTTACCACCAACGCCTTGGAGATCGGGCTGGACATCGGGCGGCTGGACGCTTGCATCCTGGCAGGATTCCCTGACAGTGTCCTTTCGGTCTGGCAGCGGATAGGCCGGGCGGGGCGTCGCTGGGACAAGAAAGCCTACGTGCTCTTTTACGCCCTGAACAATCCCTTTGACCGCTTCTACGCGAAAAACATCGATGCCTTTTTGAACAAGCAGCTGGACGAAATCATGGTCGGAGTGGACAACGAGGAGCTGATGGGACGGCATCTGCCCTTTTTGGCCTACGAATGCGGTGTCGATCTCGACGAGCGGTTGCTCCCGTTGCTGGGAGAGCCCTTTTTCCGTTTCGCCAAGGAAAAGTTTCGCCACCGGCGCCCGATGCGCAACGGCCGCCCCCACTACCAGGCACTGGGTATCCGGGGAGTCTCGGGCGGGACGTACAAGCTGGTCTGCAAGGGGCAAGAGATCGGCGAGATTTCAGACGCCCATTGTTTTCGGGAAGCCTACGTGGGGGCCATCTACAACCACTTCGGCAAGCAATATCGGGTTGTTTCCCACGGGACCGAGGTGATCGAACTGGAAGTGGTGACCCAGCCCGGATTGCGAACCGAGGGGAGCTTCTGGAGTGTGACGCAAGCCTCCGAGGCGATGGCCGGAATCCGGTATGCCGAGGAGCTGGCCACCTGCTATGGAAAGCTGACTGTGTTCGAGAACTTCGGCGGCTATCGGCTGATCGACGTACGTTCGGACCAGGTTCTCGAAAATTATCCAGCCAATCAAGCTCGGTCTTTGACCGTGCGAGGGTTCTGGATGGGGTTCGAAGAAGACGAACTGTTCGGCAAAAGGCTTACCGTGGAAGACCTGGTGGGGCTGGAACAGCTGTTGCGGATCGGGGCCCCCTTTGTCGTCCCCTGCGATCGCCACGACCTGGCCACCCTGAGTTCCACCAGTCGGGACAACCGGGGCGTTTACATCTACGAGACGGTGCCCGGCGGGATCGGCATCGCCGAAAAGCTCTTGGAGGTGTGGCCCAAGGTCCTGCAAACAGCCATCGACATCCTGAAGAACTGCTCCTGCAAGCAAGGGTGTCCGAGCTGCTTGATCCCGCCCCGCAAACTGCGGGAAGACGTCTCGCTGAAGAAAAAAGAAGTTATCGCTTTTGCCCAACACATTCTCCGCCAGGTTCCGAAGGCGTGCCGGGAAGAGTTCGACCCGGACACGTGGACCTGGGTGCCCATTGCCCAGTACCAGCAGGTATAGATCGCGTGCTGCATTGTGCGGGCGGAAGAGTGCCTGTTCCCGAATCAAGCAGCTGAATCGGAAACTCCCTGCTGCGAAGAGTGTCCCAGCTCGCCTCTGGGGATGTCCCGCTGATTACTCCTGTTTCTTTTCCTCTTCGGAGGCCGTTTGCTTCGGTCGAGAAAGGGCTTCCGGGGTCTGCCCGGGGGTGGGCGGTCCTGCGGGGGCGAGCAACTCCAGGAAAGCCTGCACGGCCTGGGAGGGGGGCCGTCGGGCGTCGGTGACCAGAAACAAGTCTCGAACCGCCCGAAGTCCTTGCACGGCCACGGCCACCAGCCGCCGCTGGGCCAGTTCCCGGCGGATCGCCCGGGTGGACAAAAAAGCGATGCCGATCCCGCGTTCCACGGCCGCACGAATCGCCTCGTTGGAGTTGACTTCCATGGAAATGGTCAGTTGGTTCATATCCAGCCCGACGCGAGCCAAGGCCAGTTCCAGGCAGCGGCGGCTTCCGGAGCCGGGTTCCCGTACGATCAGCGGTTCCCCTCGAAGTTGTTCCGGCGGGATGGATTTTTTCCGGGCCAAGGGGTGGTCCGGCCCCACCACCAGGGTCAGCTCATCCTGGGCCACGGCCCGGGCGCACAAGTGCACGTCCCGGGGAAGTTCCCCCACCAGGGCCAGTTCGGCCGTTCCGGCTTTCACGGACTGGACCGCCGTGGCGCTGTCCGAGACGGCAACCAGCGGCTGGATGCAGGGAAAACGTTGGCGGAAGCGGGCCAGCAGATCCGGCAGCAGCCATTCGGCGGGAACCGTGCTGCTGGCGATGCGGATCGTCCCCCGCAACTCGTCCCGAATGCCCGTTCCCTGCTGGTAGAGTTCCTCCACCAGGGCGAGGATCTGGGCAGCGTACTCGTAGGCTTTCTTGCCCAGGTCGGTCAGCCGGACGGAGCGGCCTTTGCGGCAAAACAGCGGCCCGGCCAGCTCTCTTTCCAGCACGGCAATGTGCTGGCTGACCGCGGCTTGCGTCAGTCCCAGGGCTTCAGCTGCCCGGGTGAAACTCTGCTTTTGCGCCACCAGCACAAATGTTTGCAGGTGGCGCAATTCCATGTTTTTCCACGCACGACCGGCAGCAGGGGCGTTCATCGGGGAACCTGGCTGGAGCGAAGGATAAGCGCTGCTTGGCCCGACCTCTTGGCGGTATTAGCAGTTGTTGTCACCCGCCGCGGCAGGAGTCGGTTATCTTGCAACGGCCCCAAAGCGGCACACTGCTCCGCAGCGAGCGGAGCGTTTTCCCTTCTGCGAAAAGGTACGTGTTTAGCGTGCTAGCACAAGGTGTGATGTGCCCAAACCATAAAGCAAGCCGAAGGCTTGCCAGCCCTGTAGCCGGTGGTCGTAGCGAAGCGGAGACCACCGGAAAGCACGGTCATT
>JALSGI010000631.1 GCA_026982835.1 Planctomycetota bacterium
TGACTATTTTGACCGAGGCCCCCGGCATGGCTCCCGAGGAGGTGGAAACGCTCATCTCCTTCCCGCTGGAGACGGCCATCAACGGGGCCACGGGCGTGCGGGCCGTTCGTAGTTATTCTATCGCGGGGCTGTCGCTTTTGATCGTGGATTTCGAGTGGGGCACGGATATTTATACCGACCGCCAGATCGTGGCCGAGCGAATGCAACTGGCCGCCGACCAGTTGCCCGAGGGCATCACTCCCATGCTCACCCCCATCAGCTCGCTGATGGGCCAGATCATGATCATCGGCATGCACAGCCGCGACGGCTCCACCGACGCGCTGGAGCTGCGCACGCTGGCCGACTGGGTCATCCGCACCCGGCTGCTCACCATCCCCGGCGTGGCCCAGGTGATCGTCATGGGCGGCGGGCGGATGCAGTTCCAGGTGCTGGTCAGTCCCGAGGCCCTCATCCGCTACGAAGTCACCCTGGAAGAAGTCAAGCAGGCGGTGGCCGCCACCAACGAGAACGCCACCGGCGGCTGGCTCGATGAGCAGGGGGACCTGGAATGGCTGGTCCGCTCGTTGGGGCGGATCAAAAACGTCGAAGACCTGAAAAAAACCGTGGTGGCCGTGCGCCAGGGACGGCCCATCCTGCTGGAACAAGTGGCCCAAGTGATCGAAGGCCCCCAGGTCAAACGCGGCGACAGCTCCGCCTACGTGCGCACCAGCGACGGCCGCATCGACGGTGGCCCGGCCGTGGTGCTTACCATCCTCAAGCAGCCCCAGGCCGATACCCGCGTGGTGACCGAAAAGGTGGTCGAGGCCCTGCGGCAACTGAAATCCTCGCTCCCCAAGGATGTGGAGCTACACCCCACGTTGTACCAACAGCGGGGGTTCATCGATCGGGCCATCGACAACGTGGTGGAAGCCCTGCGGGACGGAGCCGTGCTGGTGGTGCTGGTGTTGTTTTTGTTCCTGTTCAACCTGCGGGTGACGATCGTGGCGCTGACGGCCATCCCGTTGTCGTTGCTGATGACCGCGTTGGTCTGCGCCGCGTTTGGGGTTTCGATCAACACGATGATCCTGGGCGGGATTGCCGTGGCCATCGGCGAGCTGGTCGATGACGCCATCGTGGACGTGGAGAACATCTTCCGTCGCTTGAAGGAGAACCGACACCGGGAAAAACCGCGCCATCCGCTGCTGGTGGTGTTTGCCGCCAGCGCCGAGATTCGCAACTCGATCGTCTTCGGCACGCTGCTGGTGGTGCTGGTGTTCTTCCCGCTGTTTGCCCTCTCGGGGATGGAAGGGCGGTTGTTCTCGCCCGTGGCCCTGGCCTACATCGTCTCGCTGATGTGTTCGCTTCTGGTTTCGCTCACCGTCACGCCGGTGCTCTCCTACTGGCTGCTGGCCACGCGGTGGTTCTGGTGGCTGATGACCGCCGTGCTGGCCCTGGGCACGGGAGCCGTCACCGCCTGGGTGCTGCAAAGTGGCGGCATGGGAGCCGGGAGCGCCTGGGGCACGGGCGCAGCGGTGGCCGCCGGCACGGCCGTGCTGCTGGTGGTGCTGGACTGGCTAGGCGGGCGGTTCGAGCACGGGCTGCTGATGCCCCTGATGCAAGCCCTGGCCACTCCGGCCATCCGCTTCAGCCTGCGCTTCCCCTGGCTGACCATGGGCGCCACGGCCGCCTGCGTGGCGGTGGCCACCTGGGGGTTGCTGCGGCTGGAACGGGACTTCCTGCCCCCTTTTAACGAAGGCAGCATCCAGGCCAACGTGATCCTGCCTCCGGGCACTTCGCTTCCGCGGAGCAACCAGATCGGCGAACAAGCAGCCAAAAGCCTGCTGGAGATTCCCGAGGTGCTCTCTGTGGTGCGGCGTACGGGCCGGGCCGAACTGGACGAACACGCCGAAGGGG
>JALSGI010000632.1 GCA_026982835.1 Planctomycetota bacterium
CATCTACTGGGCCGTGCCGGTGGAGATTTCGGACCGGGCCTGGCGCTACATCGAGCAGCTCCCCTCGCTCCCGCCGGAAGGCCCGCAACGCCTGCGGCATTTTCTGCCCCTGCTGGTGGATGCCGATCCGTTCGTGGCCACCGACGCTTACGACGAGTTTGCCAAGGCTCCTTACGAAGCGGTCCAGGGCCTGCGTCCCTGGCTCGATCCGGGCTGGCTGCGGCGGCACGTGGGGCACAAGCAGCACGGCGCCTCGCTCAAACGGCTGCTGCTGTTGCTGCTGGCCCAGTGCGGCCGGGCAGAAGACGCCCGTTGGTTGGAACAGCTCCTGGCCCGAAACCCCTGGCCCAAGGAACACGTCCGCTGGCTCGATGCGGCCATTGCTTGCTATCTTTCGCTTTGCGGGCCGCCGGGGCTCCCCTTTGTGCGCAAGCGGTTCTTGCAGGACCCCAAGGTGCCCTTCGGCGAGGTGTACGCCGCGGTGCTGGCGTTGCGGTTTCACGGGCAGCAGGAGCAGATCCTCCCCCGAGAGCAGGTGATACAAGCCCTGCACGACGTGCTGAATCGGCCGCCTCTGGTGGACCTGGTGCTGCCGGACCTGGCTCGCTGGGAGGACTGGTCGTTGGTGGATCGGCTGGGCCGGTTGTTTGAGGAGCTGGGGCCCCAGGAGCAGTTTGTCCGTCCGGCCATTGTGCGCTACATGCTGGTCTGCCCCCGGCCCGAGGCCCGGCAGTTGCTTGCCCGCTGGGAAAAGCAGCACCCGCGGCTCGTGCGGCAGGCTCGACTGCTGCCCGCAGGCGCCGCCCGCGGCGTGGCCCGCCGTCCGGAGAAAAAGAAACCGACGAAACAGCCGCCCGAGCCGGACTCCCAACCCGCCCCAGAACCGGACGAAGCGAAACCTGCCTCGGGAACCGAACCCGCCGAAGCCTCAGGAAAACAAAACCAGAAAAGCCCCCTGCCGCTGGTGGCCCCGGAGCCGAGAGCCTCCGGCCAGAAGGCCCTGCCGGAACCGGAGCCCCAGCCCTCGGAAGTCGCCCCGGCCCGGGAACACTCGCCGCTGCAATCCCCGGAGGCGGAGATTTCGCCGGGGCAGCGGGCCGTGGCCGTGTTGGGGCTTTTGGCTTGGAGCGTGTTGTTGCTGCTGGCCTACGTGTGGCTGCTGCGATAGCCTGAAAAGCGGAGGCGATCCCGGATACCCCACAGGAGCAGGGCTGCGGTGCACATCGTCGGCATCGGCACGGACATCATCGAGTGCTTGCGCATCGCCAACATGATCCAGCGCCACGGCGAGGCGTTCCTGGCCCGGGTCTATACGGCCCACGAAATCCAGTACTGCCAGGCCCGCAAGGAAGCCACACAGCATTTTGCCGGGCGTTGGGCGGCCAAGGAGGCGGTGTTGAAGGCCCTGGGCACCGGCTGGGTGCGGGGCATCAGTTGGCGCGATGTGGAAGTGGTTACCTCGCCGGGGGGCAAACCGCGGATTCAGCTTCACGGGGGGGCGTTGGAGGTGGGTCGGCGGCTGGGCGTGGCCGAAGTGCTCATTTCCATCTCGCACTGCCGCACCCACGCCACGGCCTACGCGCTGGCCCTGGCCCCCAGCCCCAACGGAAAGCGACAGTAACGGCTTGCGTCGTGCGACTTGCGGCTTGCGTCGGTGCTTCCGCACCGGGCGAGAACAAACGCTAACTTTCACAATCGGCGAGCCACTGGGTGCTTCCGCACCGGTATGAGAATCGGCGCTGACTCTACCAACGGCGAGCCGGGAGCGTCAGCTCCCGGTTGCTAAGAGCCTATCCGAAAATTCCTGCGAGGCTGAGCGTAAAATACGCACAGGCCAAGTGCAAACCTGCTATATGATTCTCTACCTTCTTCTCCCAGCGGACTAGAAT
>JALSGI010000633.1 GCA_026982835.1 Planctomycetota bacterium
CTGGATGCGGGTGGCCATGGGGCTTGCCCTGCGGGAGGACGATCCGACGGGCCGGGCCGTGGAGTTCTACGACCTGATCTCCCAGATGCTCTACACCCCGGCCACGCCCACGCTGTTCAACTCCGGTACCACCCACCCGCAGCTTTCCTCCTGCTATCTGAACACGGTGCCGGACGACCTGGGCAGCATTTTCAAGGTGATCCGCGACAACGCCCTGTTGAGCAAGTGGGCCGGCGGCTTGGGCAACGACTGGACCCCGGTCCGCGCCATGGGAGCGGCCATCAAGGGCACCGGCGGCAAAAGCCAGGGCGTGATCCCCTTTCTCAAGGTGGCCAACGATACGGCCGTGGCGGTTAACCAGGGGGGCAAGCGCAAGGGGGCCGTCTGCGCCTACCTGGAAACCTGGCATCTGGACATCGAGGAGTTCCTGGAGCTGCGCCGCAACACGGGCGATGAACGCCGCCGCACGCACGATATGAACACGGCCAACTGGGTGCCCGACCTGTTCATGAAGCGCGTGCTGGAGGATGCCCCCTGGACCCTGTTCAGCCCGGACGAAGTGCCCGATCTGCACGAGTGCTATGGCCGCGAATTCGAGCGCCGCTACCTGCACTACGAGCGCCTGGCCGACCAGGGCAAAATTCGCCTCTTCCGCCGCCTGCCGGCCAAGGAGCTGTGGCGGAAGATGCTCTCGATGCTCTTTGAGACGGGCCATCCCTGGATCACCTGGAAGGACCCCTCGAACATCCGCTCTCCCCAGGACCATGCCGGCGTGGTGCACAACAGCAACCTGTGCACCGAAATCCTGCTGAACAACTCGCCGGAAGAAACGGCCGTGTGCAACCTGGGTTCGATCAACCTGCCGGCCCATGTGCGCAACGGCCAGCTCGACCTGGAGATGCTCGAAAAAACCGTCCGCACCGCCGTGCGGATGCTGGACAACGTCATCGACATCAACTACTACCCCACCCCGGAAGCCCGGCGAAGCAACCTGCGGCACCGGCCCATCGGGCTGGGGATCATGGGCTTTCAGGACGCGCTGTACGAACTGGGCCTCTCTTACGAGTGTCCCGAGGCGGTGGAGTTTGCCGATCGCAGCACCGAGGCGATCAGCTACTTTGCCATCCTGGCCTCCACGGAGCTTGCCCGCGAGCGAGGCAAGTACCCCAGCTTTCGCGGCTCGAAGTGGGATCGGGGGCTGCTGCCCATCGACACGCTCGACCTGCTGGAAGAGGAGCGTGGGCTGCCGGTGGAGGTGGACCGCTCGCAGCACTTGGACTGGTCCCTGGTGCGCGAGGCGGTGGCCCAGTACGGCATGCGAAACTGCGACGTGATGGCCATTGCCCCCACGGCCACCATTTCCAACATCGTGGGCGTCTCCCAGTCCATCGAGCCGACGTTCCGCAACCTGTACGCCAAGAGCAACCTCTCGGGCGAGTTCACCCAGGTGAACCGCTACCTGGTGCGGGACCTGCAACGGCTGGGCCTCTGGGGGGACGAGCTGCTGGAGGCGCTGAAGTACTTCGACGGCGTGCTGGAGCCCATCCCCGGCATCCCCGAGGAACTCAAACGCAAGTACCGCACCGCCTTCGAGATCGATCCCCAGTGGCTCATCCACTGTGCGGCCCGGCGGCAGAAGTGGATCGACATGGGCCAGTCGCTCAATCTGTACCTGGACCAGCCATCGGGCCGCAAACTGCACGAGATGTACATGCTGGCCTGGCGTGTGGGGCTCAAGACCACCTACTACCTGCGCACGCTGGGAGCCACGCACCAGGAGAAATCCACGGTGGACATCAACCGCTTCGGCATCCAGCCGCGGTGGATGAAAAGCACCAGCCCTTCGGCCATGATCCAGGTGCAGCGCGGCACCACCTGCAACCTGGA
>JALSGI010000634.1 GCA_026982835.1 Planctomycetota bacterium
TGGATGAGGTTCATCTTGCGCGCCCCCGTGCCGCCCTGGGCCGCCGTGGCCGCTTACTTGGAAAAGAACTCTCGCCGCACGGTTTGCAGGTCCACGCCCAGCACGGCCTGAGTCACGCGGCTTAGGTGTTCCACGGGACCTTGGATGTGGAACGTGCGATGCACATGGGTGAGACTCTCCCCGGTGCGCAGCTCCCGGGTCCGGGAGAGGGTTTCCAGCTCGAAGAACCCGCCCAGGCTCTCCGCGCCCGGCTCGGTCGGCCCGTCGTTGTAGCTATTGAACACATCGCCCACGTAAGGCTCTTTTTGCGGCAGGTGCCAGAGGTTGTTCACGTAGAGGTGTTTTTCCGGCTCGGGGGGCAGGGAGAACTGCACCAGCGTGAGCACCCCACGGCGAAAGTCGATCGCCCCGGCCACGGGCCGCACCCGCTTCTGCGTGGTGCCGATCTTGGAGCGGTAGCGCCCATCGCCGCGGAACAGGATCACCTGCGGCAGCACTTTCAGCCGGTCGGGGCCCAGGCGGCCGAAGTAGTCGGAAATGACCACCGGTCCCCGCTCCGACTCAGATCCCCCGCGATACGGCACCAGGATGGCCGTCTCCGGGCCCGGAGGGAACATCCCCAGGATCCAGATGGACAGCAGCCCATGCTCCCGCGACCAGTCGGGTCCCAGGTTGGTGATCGTGTTTTCGGTTTCATAGGCCACTGCCTGCAAGCGGCCCTGCTGGATGGCCGCGGCCGCTTCGTCGCCTAAGGAGTGAAGCAGCCGCCAGCGGGAAAGCAGCCGCACGGTGCGATTGACATAGATGTGAAATTCCGTGCGCGAGGCGTTCACAAGCCGCATTGAGCGGCCCAGCCGCACCACCCGAGGCGAACGCTCCAGAACCCGGAACGCCCCCTGGTTCAGCGCCGGGGGGGTGAACCAGTTGGCAAAGGTGAGCCTGGCCCCCGGGGCAAAAAACAGCCCGAACTGGCCCGCCTCCGGAGCGAGCCAGAACCGGTCCGAACCGCCGTAGTTGTTGAACTGGCGGTTCACCTCGCCGGCCTGGAGGGCCGCCGGGTTGACCCAGCCGTTGCTGGTGCCGCTGAGTCCCGCGGCCGTGGCCGTCATTACCCGCCCTTGCAGCCGGGGGCAGACGATCACCCGGGCCTTGCCGTCGGCCAGCTCAATCACCTCGGTGTGCTGCTTGAGCAACGCCAGATGCTCCCCGTAGCTTGGCACCTGTTGGGCCGAGACGCCGGAGGCGGCAAGCCACAAGCCGCAGGCAACGGTCAGGGGCAGGAAACGGGCCGCACGTCGCATGGCGGATACCTCTACCAGGCTGTGGGGGCGGATGGACACAAGAGAAACCGGCTCTCCCAGTATGTTCGCTTTTGCGGCGGAAGCAACGTCCTGGTCGGAAGGTGGCCGGCAAGAGCTTGTGTTCCTTATCTTCTGCCGATTTCCGCTTGGGACCCGGCCGGAGAGCACGCGGCGGGGGATTCGGCCCCACCCCGCCGACGAGCGGCGTTGCCCGGTTTTCGCAGTTTGTGTTTCACGTGAAACGTGCCTAGACCATCTCGCCGGGGTGTTTCACCGCACCGGCATCCTTGTTTCACGTGAAACACCGGGCAAACTCGCCGCAGGCGGCAGCGTGTGCCGTCCTGGGTTTTGGGTCGTGAGGGGGGGCTTTCGCACCAGGCGAGCCCCGAGCTTCAGCTCGGGGAGGGCCTGGAGGGCGCGGAGGCTTGAGGGCTTGGAGGGATGGCGAGCCGCCGACTTCAGCCGGCGGAAAGGAGCCCCCCGCGTAAGCGGGGGGAGATGAAAGCGGCAACCGGCGAGCCGCCTAGCAGCCCGTTGAAGAATGTTCCTCGATACGGAATCGCGTCA
>JALSGI010000635.1 GCA_026982835.1 Planctomycetota bacterium
ATTATACGCCGGCACCTCCCCGCTGCCGAGCGTCGGTTGCTGCGGGGTGCTTCTTCAAGGGATGAACACAAACTCCTTCATGTTTAGCACGGCGTGGCACAGCTCGCCCCAGGCTTGCTTGCGCTGGGCAGGATTGTTTTCCGGTGCCGCCTGCTGCAAGAAGGCCAGCATGGCCTGGAGTTCCCCGGGAGTGGGCTCCCGGGCCAGGGCCTGGCGGAACATCCGCTTGATCCGTTCCGCGTCCTCCAGCGGCAGGGCCAGCAGCCGCCCGGCCCACAGCCGGGACTGCTGGAGCACGAAGGGGTCGTTGAGCATCACCAGGGCCTGGGCCGGCACGTTGGAGACGCTTCGCCGGCCCACGGTGGTCATGGGCACCGGGTAGTCGAAGGCCAGGAACATGGGGGTCAAAAAGTTGCGCCGCACGTTGATGTAGAGACTGCGCCAGCCGCAGCCGTCCAGGGGGCCGGACCGCCGGGGCCGCCCCCGGCCTTGCATGAAGGGGGTCAGGTGCGGCAGCACCCCGGGTCCTTCGTTTTTTTGCAGGTCCAGCCGGCCCGAGACGGCCAGGATCGAGTCGCGGATGGCTTCCGCCTCCAGCCGTTGCAGGTTCATCCGGTGCAGCAGCAGGTTTTGCGGGTCTTTTTCTTCCGCCGCCGCGTCGGTTACGGCGCTGGTTTGCCCGAAGGTGGCCGAAAGCACCATCTGCCGAATCAGCCACTTGAGCGACCAGCGGTGGTGAATCAGCTCCGCGGCCAGGTAATCCAGCAGCTCCGGATGCGTGGGCCGGGAGCCCAAACGGCCGAAGTTGTCCACCGAAGCCACCAGCCCCCGGCCGAACAGGTGATGCCACACGCGATTGACCACCACGCGAGCCATCAGGTGGCCGGAGCGATCCAGGGCTCGGTGGGCCATCGCCAGGCGGCCGCTGCCCCCAGACGGAGCCGGCGGCTGGTTCTCCCCGCCCAGGATGCGCGGCAGCCGCCGCGGCTGCACCGGTCCGCGAGCCTTGTGGTTGCCGCGGATAAACACGTATTCATCTACCCCGTTGCCATCGACCATGACCACCACGCGCGGGCCGTAATGGAGCTGGGCCTCCAGGCGGCGTTTTTCCTCGTCCAGCTTGCGCAGCTGGGCCTGGACCTCCGGGGAGAGAGTGAGGGGAGCCGTCGCTTTCCCTCTGGCCGACTCGGCCACCGTCAGCAGCCGGGCTACCTGGAGTCCTTCTTCAGGGGAAAGCTCCCCGGGGGCTTCGGCCCAGCGGGAAAGCAACTCCCAGGCCGCAGGGGCTGGGGGCCGCTTGCTTTGCTGCAGGGGCGGCTGCTTCAACTGCGGCCAGTCGCTCCACACTGCGTCGGCCAGGGCGATGTAGCCGTTGCCATGATCCACCAGCTCCAGGTAGGCGCGCTGGCCCGGCCACTTGCTCAGGTCGATGGCGTACCAGCGAAACTGGTCGTGGCCAAGCTCGATTTTCAAGTGGCCGTAGATCGGATTGCGGATCAACTGGAATCCGGCCAGCACCACCCGCAGCCGCGAGCCGCGCCCGGCCAGGCGCACGTGCAAGTAGGGCTTTTCGATGGTGAAGGTTTGCGAACGCAGCGTCCCTTGCAGCCGCAACGAAACCAGCCCGCTGTGGGCCACCGGCCGGGGAAGCTCCAGGGGCCGGCCATCCTCCCCCAGCCACGGCTCCCATACCGGCCCGGGCCCGAACGCCTCACCCGTAACGAACCACCCTTGCCACCCGGGACGAAGCTCGAAGTAGCCCGGGCGCACACTGCCTGGAGGCAGCGGCGCCTGGAGACTTGGTGGGCTGAGGTTCTTCGCTCGTGCCGGGCTTGCCTTCTTCTGGACCTGCCGTGGCAGCACGTCCCGCAAGGTCTGCACTCGGGCCTGCCGTAGCAACCGCTGGCGGCGCTGTTCCAGTTGCCGCAGCTTTTGGGCCAGGCGTTGTCGCACGCGCTGGTCGCTCAAGGGGAACAGGTGTCTGCGGGAGCTTTGCAGATAACCGCACAGGGCGTAGTACTCTTCCAGGGTGAGCGGGTCGAACTTGTGCTCGTGGCAGCGGGCGCAGCTGAGCGTAAGCGCAAAGAAGGTCTTGCCCAGCACGTCCAGTTGATTGTCCATCCGGTCGGCCTCTTCGGCCCGAACGTCCACCGGCGAGTGCTTCCCCTGGTGCAAAAAGAAGAACGCCGTGCCCAGGATCGACTCGTTGTAGCCGTAGCGGGGATGTCGCCGGGGCCGGGGGAGCAGGTCCCCGGCCACGTGTTCCAGGAAGAACTGGTCGTAGGGCACGTCGGCATTGAAGGCCCGCACCACGTAGTCCCGGTAGGCCCAGGCGCCGGGAATCTCGTAGTCGAACTCATGCCCCATCGTCTCGGCAAAACGCACCAGGTCCAGCCAGTGCCGCGCCCAGCGCTGGCCGAAACTCGGCGAGGCCAGCAGGCGATCGACCACGCGGGCCTTGGCCTCTTCGTCGGGGTTGGCCAGGAACTGCTCCTGTTCTTTCAGCGTGGGCGGCAGCCCGGTCAGCTCCAGTGTGACTCGCCGCAGCCACACGGCAGGCTCGGCCGGCCGGGAAGGGGACAATCCGGCCCGCTCCAGCCGGGCCAGCACGTAGTAGTCCAGCGGTTGCTTGGGCCAGGTGCGGTTTTTCACCTGGGGGAGCTTGCCGGGCCGCAGCGGCTGGAAGGCCCAATGCCGGGCCCGTTCGGCGTAGTCGAACTTGTAAGAGTGGGCCTGCTTGCCCTTGCCGGCACCTGGCTGCTTTTGGCGTGGCGTTTCCGGCCAGGGGGCTCCCCAGCTGATCCAGCGAACGATGGCCTCCACTTGTTCCCGCGGCAGCTTTCCATCCGGGGGCATCTGGTACACGTCCCCGTAGCGGATGGCGTCCACCAGGAAGCCGTCCTCGGGATCCCCGGGCACCACGGCCGGGCCGGAATCGCCCCCTTGGAGCATCGCCTGGCGGGAATCCAGTCGCAGCCCCCCTTCTTGTTTCTTCGGCCCGTGGCACTTCAGGCAGCGGCGCACCAGCACCGGCCGCACTTTCTTCTCGAAGAACTCCAGCTGCTGCTCTTTGGTCGGGGGCGGAACCGGGGCCTGGGCAAGAACCCCCCGGGAAGGCCCCCAACAGGCCAGGACCACAAGGAACACGCTCCAAGCCACAACGGGCGCCATCCGGCGGAAAATCCAGCGGGTGTGTGGCATGGTGGTACTTCCGGCAAGCGGCAGGCAAAACTCGGGGGGAGGCGGGCTTATTGGGGAAGCTGTTTCCAGTTTACCGGCTCGCCTGCGGCAGGTCATCTTGAATCTCCCCGGGAAGCCCACGCTGCTGTCGATGGGACGTTCTGGGAAAGTGACCAGCCGCCGGTGGGGAGCCGGCAGGGCTTCTCCTTCATCCCTTTTGCAAGTGCCGGGCGAACCACGCCCGCGTCAGCTCCCACATCCGCGCAGAAAGAACGTGGCCGGTCTCCGGCTCGATGAAGTAGCTGAAGTTTTCCGCGGCCCCGGCCTCTCGGTACGCCCGGCCGATGCGCTGCATGGCCTGGCGCACTTCGGGCAGGGGGCTGCCGCGGTCCTGCTCGCCGAAGTTCATGTGCAGCGGCCGGGGGGCGATCAGGGCCACCACATCGGGCGTATCGCCAAAGGCGAACAGCCCGGGAATAAAGTTGGGAAAACAATGCAGCAGGTGCGTGCGGTGAATGGCCCGGTAGGTGGGCAGGCAGCAATTGGCCACCAGGCAGCGGATTCGTGGCTCCCAAGGCCCAACAAGCCAGGTGTGCGTCGAGCCCATCGAGTGCCCGTAGCAGCCGATGCGTTTGCTGTCCACCTCGGGCCGGGAGCACAAGTAGTCGATGGCCCGGCGCATGTCCAGGATGTTTTTCCAGGCCAGGCACTTGCCGGCCACCACGTAGCGGAGGAACTCGAACCGCTCGTAGCGGCCGCCTTTGAGGTGCGGGCTTTGCCGCTCCTCGAAGCAGAGGGCGTCCGGGCACAGCACCACGTAGCCCTCCCGGGCCAGGGCCGCCCCGGTGTGGTGCATGGGATTTCCGGCCAGCCCGGCCGGCTCGCTCTTGCCCAGGTGATATTCCCCGTTGTGCTGGTGCCACACGGCCACGGCGGGTGCGGGGCTTTGGGCGCTGACGCCCCGAGGCACTAGCAGCAGCGCAGGCACCCGGTCGCCCGGTTCCACCTCGTAGCTGACCCAGTGCAGGTGATAGTGCTCCTTTTCCTGCGTTTTATGGAGCTTGGGTTTCAGCTCGCACGGCTCGGACCAGGGGCCACCCAGGCACTCCAACAGCCGGTGGCGAAACTCGTGGGGGGACATGGGGCGTTTCTCCTGCGGGGAGCTTTCCGGGGGAGCTGCCGCTGCCGGGGGCAAAGGGGCGGAGCCTGCGACCCAGGCTCCCAACGCCCCGACCAGCGAGCTTTCCAGGAACCGGCGGCGGGGGAGGGAGCCGGCTTGCTCGGGTTGTTTTTTGCCGTGCATGGGATGTTCTCCCGCCTGTGAAAAAGGCAGCGGAAATGCCAAAAGGGAGGGCGTCCTGGCGGCCAAGGCTCGGTTGGGCTTGCCGATAGGATGGCCCACTCCCAGGCACTTTGCAAGCAAACCGGGCCAGATGCGCGGCTTTAGCCGCGGGAGGCTTGGAGGCTTGGGGGTGTTGGGGGCTTGGAGGGATCTGGAGCGTGCGCACGTCAGTGCGGGGAGGAGCAGCATCGGCGTGCGGCTTGCGCCGTGCGGCCTGCGCAAGGTGCTTCCGCACCCGGGCAGGAACAAAACGTGTTTGCGAAAAACAACTCGCCTAGTGAATTTGCTTTGATTCTTGCAACGGCGAGCCGCCAGCTTTTAGCTGGCGGAGAACAGCGAGCCGGGAGCGTAAGCTCCCGGAGAACGGCATGGCCGCCGGCGACTGGGTGCTGCCGCACCAGAGCGAGAATCGGCTCGCAGCGTACGCTGGGGGCTGCCGTACCGAGGCAAGAATAGACGCCGTTTCTTACAACCGGCGAGCTGTCACCTCTGTCGGCCGAGGATACCCCCTGGAAACTCGCCCCAGGGGGTGCTAGTTTTGAGTAGCCTTCCGACTTCGCCCCGCTGTGGGGGAAAGGATGCTCTTTTTCAACCCGGTGTTTTCTCTCCCACTATGAAGGCGCTGAACCAACTCGCGGCGCGCGTGGCCAAGGCGCTTCAAGAACGCTTTCGCCGCATCTTCGACCTGGAATCCACGGGTCGGATCGTCTTCTATAGCGCCGTGGTGGGCGTGGTGGCCGGGCTGGGTGCTTCGGCCTTCTACGTGGCCCTGGAGTACACGCACCACCTGTGCCTGGAAGAGATAGAAGGCTACCGGCCCCCCAAGGCCGGCAGCGAACGCAAAACCGAAGCCGACAACCACTACCAGCTCCCTCAAAACTGGCTCTGGGTGCTGCTGGTGCCCACCGCGGGCGGGCTGGTCTGCGGGCTGCTGGTGTTTTCGCTTGCCCCGGAGGCCGAAGGCCACGGCACCGACGCCATGGTGCGGGCGTTCCATCGCCTGCGAGGCGTGATCCGCGCCCGCGTGCCGGTGATCAAGGCCGTAGCCAGTGTGCTCACCATCGGCACCGGGGGTTCGGCCGGGCGCGAAGGACCTATTGCCCAAATCGGAGCCGGCTTCGGCTCGCTGCTGGCCACGCGGCTGAAACTGAGCGACTTTGAGCGGCGGAACCTGATGCTGGCCGGGGCGGCCGGGGGGATCGGGGCCATTTTCCAGGCCCCCCTGGGCGGGGCGCTTTTCGTCTGCGAAGTGCTCTACAGCACCAATGCCATCGAGTTTTCGGCCCTGGTGCCGGCGGTGATGGCTTCGGTGGTGGCCTATACCGTGTTCAGCTCCATCTTCGGCCACGGGTTTGCCTTCACCCCGATGGAGAAGCTGCACTTTCACGGGTTTTCGGAGATTCCGTTTTATCTGGGCTTTGCGTTGCTTTGCACGGTGGTGGGCTACCTGTACGTGGGCATCTTTTACGGGGCGCGGGACAAGGTGTTCCGGCGGCTGCCGATCCCCAATCACCTCAAGCCCGCCCTGGGCGGTTTTTTGATGGGGCTGCTGGCCCTGTGGCTGCCGCAGGTGATGGCCGGGGGCTACGGCTGGGTGCAACTGGCCCTGGAGGACCACATGGAAATCCAAATGATGCTCATGCTGGCCTTGGCCAAGATCCTGGCCACCAGTTTGACCATCTCCTCGGGCGGCTCCGGCGGCGTGTTCGCCCCTTCGCTGTTCATCGGGGCGATGCTCGGCGGGGCCTACGGCCGGTTGTGCCACGAGTATTTTCCGCAGTACGTTCCCCAGCCGGAGGCGTTCGTGCTGGTGGGCATGGCCGGCTTTTTTGCCGGGGTGGCCAAGGTGCCGCTGACTTCGCTGATCATGGTGGCCGAAATGACCGGCTCCTACGAGCTGATCGTGCCACTGATGCTGGTGAGCATGGTCAGCGTGACGCTGCTCTCCTCGCACGTCACGCTCTACGAGGAGCAGGTGCCCACGCTGATCGACAGCCCGGCCCACCTGGGCGACTTCGTCGTGGACATCCTGGCCCATGTGCGCGTGGCCGACGTCTATCGCCGCGACCGGCCGGTGGACCTGATCCGCGATCGCACCCCGCTGGAAGAAGTGATCCACCGCGTCGCCCATTCCCGCAATTCCTATTTTCCCGTCGTGGATGAGCACGGGGCGCTGGTAGGCATTTTTTCCTTGAGCGACCTGCGGGCGGTGCTGGAGGATGATGCGGTGTACGAGGGGATTGTGGCCATGGACCTGGCTACCTTTCCGGTGCTGACTGTCACCCCCGAGGACGACTTGCACACGGCCCTGCGGCGAATGACGCAAAAGAACATCGACGAACTGCCGGTGGTGGATCCCAAGGAGCCGTCGCGGGTGATCGGCATGCTGCGGCGCAAGGAGGTGATTGCCGCGTACGATCAGCACCTGGCCCGCCTCCGGGCCGGCTTGGCCACTCAAGAGCCGACTCCGCAGGTGGTCGGTCAGCGTTCCTAGCAGCCCGTTGAAAAACGCACTTTGGCGAGCCGCCGGCCTCAGCCGGCGGAGGGCTTGGGGGCTTGGAGGCGTGGAGGCGTGGGGGCTTGGAGAGACGGAGGAGCCCCGCACGTCAGTGCGGGGAGAGACAGTATCGGCTTGCGCCGTGCGGCTTGCGTCTTGCGCCGGAGCTTCCGCTCCGGGGTCTTGGGTCTTGGGTCCTGGGTCTTGCGGTGGTGCTTCCGCACCGGGGTGAGAACAAACGTCAACTTGCACAACCAAGAGCCCCCCGCGTAAGCGGGGGGAGAGACAGTAAAACGGCTTGCGGCTTGCGCCGTGCGCCGGAGCTTCCGCTCCGATGCTGGAACAAGCGTTAATTCTCGCAACGGCGAGCCGCCGGCGTAAGCCGGCGGTTGGCCAGCGTAGCATCGGCCACAAACGGTAGCAACCGCGTGCTCACGCACGCGGCTCGCCAGAAAAAATCAACTCTTTTGCTCTGGGGGCGCTTCGTCTTATGCTGGCACGCTAAACACGTACTTAGCTGACGGAGAAGGTCAACACACTGGTGTTTTCTTGGCTCTCCCCGGGCTGAAGCCCGGGGCTCGCCACTGGTGCTTCCGCACCGGGCAGGAAAAAGCGTGTTTTGTAGAAAACAACGTACCTGGTGGACTTGCTTTGATTCTTGCAACGGCGAGCCGCCGACGTAAGCCGGCGGTTGAGCGGCGTTCCGGGAGCACGAGCTCCCGGAGCAGTCGCATCGGTCCAGCTCCTTCCGACCAAAGCGGAGGCTGCCCAAAAGAAATCCCACCGGGAGGTTTCGGGGCGAGAGATTCCATCCCGGTGGGACAGGGCCGCCACAAGGGGGGAAAGCGGCGGGCAGGGCTAGGCGAACAATTCCTCGACCGCCTCCCCGCCATCGACGATCTTGATCGGCCGCCCGATGGGCGTCATGTACTCGTGATCCGCGTCGATCCGCAGTGCCTTGCAGAAGGTGCGGAACAGGTCGGCCACCCCCACGGGGCGGTCTTCCACGGCAAAGCCCCCGGCATCGGTGCTGCCGATCACCGTGCCGCCGCGGATGCCGGCTCCGGCCAGGGCCACCGAAAACGC
This sequence comes from Planctomycetota bacterium, assembly GCA_026982835.1. Lineage (GTDB taxonomy): Bacteria > Planctomycetota > Planctomycetia > Pirellulales > S012-138 > S012-138. Next base: position 8,106 of record JALSGI010000635.1, read on the forward strand.
TCGCGGCCAGTGATCGCGGCCGCTACGCGGATTGATCCGCGGCGTGCGGCCAAACTCGCCCATCCAGATCACCAGCGTGTTCTCCAGCAAGCCGCGCTGGTCCAGGTCCTCCACCAAGGCGGCAAACGGGCGGTCGATCTGACGGCACAGTTGCGGGGTGCGGCTGAAGTTATCCGCATGCGTGTCCCAGCCGTTGAGGATCACCTCCACAAAGGGCACGCCGTGTTCGATGAGTCTTCGGGCCAGCAGGCAGCCGCGGGCGAACTGCCCCTGCCCGTAGGCTTGCTGCACGGACTGCGGTTCCTGGGACAAGTCGAATGCCCGCATCTGCTCGCTGAGGATCATACGAGCCGTTTTGCGGTAGAGCTTGCGGTGGGCCTGGACCAGTTGCCGGGCCTCCTCGCGGGCGAAGTCCTCTTCAAGCTGGTCCATCAGCTCCAGCCGTCGGCGGAAGCGAGCCGCAGAGGTGGTGATGCGGGCGTTTTCCGGCATCTGGCCCGCTTGCGGCACCGAAAACGGCGAGTAGTCCACGCCCAAAAAGCCCGACCCGGTGATATTCGGACCGCTCCGGCCCACCTGCACAAACGGGGGCAGCTCGCATTGGGGGTTGGGCAACTGCTCGGCCACCACCGCTCCCAGCGAGGGATACTTGACCGTGGGGGTGGGCAGATAGCCGGTGTGCATCAGCGACGTGGCCCGTGGGTGGCTCCCTTCGCGCGAAGTGACCGAGCGGATCACCCCCAGGCGGTGCATCTGCTTGGCCAGCTGGGGCAGGTGCTCGGCCAGCTTCACGCCCGGCACCCGGGTGGAGATGGCCTCCGTGGGGCCGCCGTTACGATGGCCCGGCTTGGGGTCCCAGGTCTCGAACTGGCTGGGTCCTCCTTGCATCCACAACAGGATGCACTGGCGATTGCGTTTTTTCAGCTCGGCGGCGTGTAACGAGAGAAAATCGCTCCAGCCCAACACGCCCCCGGCCAACGCGGCTCCCCCCAGGTAGCGGAACCACTGGCGGCGGTGACAGGTGCCGTCGCGGGTCAGGCGGGCTTGGATCACGGGTTGCCAGGCCATTTTGCAATCTCCTTGGGCTGGGAGTTTCGTTTCGGTTCGCGTGCACCAGGGGCCTCTAGCGGCGGTAGAGGAACTCGGTGCTGTTGATCAACACCCACAGCAGGTCCTCGAACGCCTCGGTCCGGTTGCCCACCCGGCGGATATAGGCCAGGGCCTTGCGTTTTTCGCTTTCGCGGGGCCGCCGGGCCAGGCAGCGCAGGTACAGCTCCTCCACCGCTTGGGCGTCATCGGGGTATTCCCGCAGCAGCCTTTCCAGCATCGAGCCGCTGCGAGCCGTCATGGCCCGCGTGATGGACGAGTTCATCAAGAACAGCGCCTGCGGGATGGAGCCTTCGATCTCCTCCTGGCTGGTGCTGGGATCGAAGCCGAAGATGAGCTGAAATCGCCGCCGGGCGGCCGCCAGACCGTTGAATCGCCGACCCCGCGAGCGAATCGGCTGCAAGTCCACCTGGAGCACTTGCAGCAGCGAAGTGAGCAGCTCGTCGGAGCGGAGACGGGTGGGGCATCCGCGGGCAAAGGGGACCTCTTGCTCCGGCGGAGCGTTCCGCACGGCTTGCTGGTAGGCCTCGGTCAGGCAGATGGTTTCCACCAGCCACTTCAGGTCGTAGTCGGCGTCGATGAAGGCCTGGGCCAACAGCTCCAGCGTCTTGGGAGCCACCGCTTCGCGGTCCGGGCCCATGTCGTCCACCGGCTCGTAGAACCCCCGACCCACCAGCTCGTGCCACATCCGGTTCACCAGCGCCTTGGCAAACCAGGGGTTTTGCTTGGAGGTGATCCAGCGGGCCAGGGCCTGGCGACGCTCTTGGTCGGTGGCGCCCACGGGGAGCGACTGGCCGGTGAGGAAGAACTTGGGCTGCATCAGCTTGCCGCGGGCTTGGGGATTGTCCAGGTCGGGCATGAAGTGTTCCAGCCGCACCCGACGCCCCCGAAGGCGTCGCGGTTGATCCATCGAAAACACCATGAACGACCGCCCTCCGGCCGTGGCCACCGGACGCACCCGGGCCCGGGGAAAGAACGCCGCCAGATGGTGGAACTGTTCCCGTTTCCAGCGGTCGGTGGGATGGTCGTGGCACTGGGCACACTGAATCTGAATGCCCAGGAAAATCCGCGACACCTCCGCGGCCACCGGCTCCGGCTCGCCCAGTTGGGCCATCACCAGGCCCGTGGCCCCTTCCAGATGAATCACCCCGGTGGCGGTCAGAATCTCGGTTACGATGCGGTCCCAGGGCTGGTTGCGATTGAGCCTGTCGGCCATGAAGTCCTCCAGCGCTGCGGCGGCCCGCAACGCCCGCACATCGTTGCTGCGATAAAAGATCACGTCCCGCCAATACCGCCCCCAACGCCGCCCATACTCCGGCGTGGCCAGCAGCTGCCGCACCAGCTCCTGCCGCTTGTGGCTGCCCGGGTCCAAGGCAAACAGCCCCAACTGCTCCACCGTGGGCAGTTGCCCGGCCACATCCAGGCTCACGCGGCGGCAAAATGTCACGTCGTCGCACCGCCCGGCCCGGCTGGCGGCATACTGGGGGAGTTCCTGGGCCAGCTGCTGATCCACGGCCTGGGCCACTTGGGCCGGGTCGGGCTTGGCGGCCCGAAGCGGCTGTTGCAGTCCGCCTGCCAGCAATGCCAGGGCCAGGACCGTACCGGTCATTTGGGGGATCGAGCGGGGCTGCATCCGTTTTTCCTCCTGCTGGAGCACAAAAGGCCACTGCCGCCACCAAAAATACAACCCCAGGGGGCAAGGAAAGTTTCGCCCGGGCGAACAATCCCCCACTTGCCGGGCAGGGTGCTTGTTCGCCGGGAAAGTTTGCCTAAATTGAAATCGTTTCGGGTGTTTCGAGGTTTGCTCCTCCTGTCGCACCGCGTGCCAAAGCATGTCCCCCGAGAGCCCTTCCAGCCCGGAACCCGCTCCGGTTCCTATCTCCCAGCGGTGCTCGGTGTGCGGCTCGCTGCTGGACGAGGAGGACCTGTTTTGCAGCAACTGCGGCACCGAAGCCCCCCGGCGAGAACCGCGCCATCCGCGGCACGCCACGGCCGAGATGATCGGTTTCTCCTGCCAGGGGTGCGGAGCGTCGATGAGCTACAGTGCCCGGGACAAGGCGCTGCGCTGCCCCTTTTGCGGCTCGGTGCAACTGTTGCAACAGCCCCGAAAACGCACCCTGGCCCCCGAGGCCGTGGTGCCGTTTCGGGTCGGCTACCGCCAGGCCCAGCAGGTGTTGGCCCGCTGGCTGGCCCAAGGCTTCTGGCGACCCAGCGACCTGGCCCAGGAAGCCCAACTGGTTAAGATCACCCCGGTATATGTCCCCTACTGGGTGTTCCAGGCCCGCACCCACACCTACTGGACGGCCGACAGTTCGCACACTCCCCCTGGGGCACGGGCCAACTGGTATCCTGTCTTCGGCGAGCACCAGGGGCACTACGAGTCCCTGCTGGTGGGGGCCAGTGGCGTGCTGACCGACGAGGAGATCGGCTCCTTGGTCCCCTTTGACATGAGCCAGGCGGTGGAGCCGGACAAGGTGGACTTCTCCCCTACCGTGGTGGAACAGTTCGCCTTGCCCCGACGGCACGCACGCCCCGTGGCCCGGGAGCTGATCGAACAGCTGGAGTATGAAAGATGCGCCGAGCTGGTTCCGGGCAGCCACCGCAACCTGCAAGTCAACGTGCTGGTCACTGGCATGAGCAGCCGTCCCGTGCTGCTGCCGGTGTGGATCATGGCCTACCGCTACCGGGACCGGGTGTATCGCTTCCTGGTCAACGGGCAAACCGGCAAGGCCACCGGCACGGCCCCCATCTCCTGGTTCAAAGTGACCCTGGCCTTGCTGATCACCGCCCTGGTGATCGTAGTGGTGGGCGGGATCGCCTATCTGATGCAATAGGGAAACCAGGCCGGCTCGCTGGGCACAGCGCGATTCCCAAACAGCATCTCCCCGGCGAGCCCTCGCCCCCGCCGGCGCTTCCCCTCTACGGCTGCTCTCCCGGGGTGGAGCCGAGTGTCGCCAGTTGCCCCTGTTGGGCCATGTCGCGGATCTGTTGCGAGATGTTCATCGAGCAATAGCGCGGCCCGCACATGCTGCAAAAATGGGCGCTTTTGAAATACTCCTGCGGCAGCGTCTCGTCGTGCAGCCGCCGGGCGTGTTCCGGGTCCAAGGCCAGGCGGAACTGCTCGTTCCAGTCGAAGGCAAACCGCGCCCGCGAGAGGGCATCGTCGCGCTGCTGGGCGCCGGGGCGTTTGCGGGCCACATCGGCCGCATGGGCGGCAATGCGATAGGCGATCAGGCCCTGCTTCACATCCTCCGCATCCGGCAGCCCCAGGTGCTCCTTGGGCGTGATGTAGCAAAGCATGGCCACGCCGTACCAGCCGGCCATCGCCGCCCCGATGGCGCTTGCGATGTGGTCGTAGCCGGGGGCGATGTCGGTTACCAGCGGGCCCAGCACGTAAAACGGGGCCTCGTCGCACAACTCTTGCTGCCGCCGGACGTTCATTTCGATCTGGTCCATGGGGATGTGGCCGGGACCTTCGACCATCACCTGGCAGCCCCGCTGGCGAGCCCGCCGGGTCAGCTCGCCCAGCACCTCCAGCTCGGCGAACTGGGCCGCATCCGAGGCGTCAGCAATCGAGCCGGGACGCAGCCCGTCCCCCAGGCTCCAGGTCACGTCGTACTGCCGCATGATGTCGCACAGGTCGTCAAAGTGCGTGTAGAGCGGGTTTTGCTTGCGGTGGGCCATCATCCA
>JALSGI010000636.1 GCA_026982835.1 Planctomycetota bacterium
AGCTTGTGGCAAGTGGAGTGTTCCGACGGGGTGAAGCTACACGGGCTGTGGGAAGCACCCGAGGCACGCCGTGGTTCGCCCGATCCGCAGCGGGTAGTGCTTCTGGTGCACGGCACGGGGAGTAACTTCTACGGCTCGACGTTGCTTGCGCCCCTGGCCCGACGGCTACGCCGCGGCGGGTACGCCACGCTGCGGGTAAACACCCGCGGGCACGATCTGGCCTTTGCCGCTCACACGCCCTTGGGTACGCATCGGCTGGGAGCCACCTACGAGCTGGTGGACCACTGCCGCTACGACCTGCAAGCCTGGCTGGATCATCTCCAACAGCAAGGTGCCCGGCAGGTGGTGCTGCTGGGGCACAGCCTGGGTGCGGTCAAGGCGGTTTACTTCCAGGCGGCCCAGCCGCACGAGGTGGTTTCGCACCTGGTGGCCGTTTCCCCGGCGCGGCTGAGCTACGAGTATTTTGCCCAAAGCGAGCAGGGACCGCGGTTCGTGGAGCAGTTTCGCCGGGCCCGGCAGCTGGTGGAGCAGGGACGGGGCGAAGAGCTGCTGGAGGTGGATTTCCCGCTCCCCTACCTGGCCTGCGCCCGCAGCTTCGCCGACAAATACGGCCCGGAAGAACGCTACAACCTGCTGCGGCACCTGGTCCATGTGAGTGTGCCGCAGCTTTACACGTTTGGGGAGCGGGAGCTGGGCCATGTGGCCTTTGCCGAACTGCCTGAAGAAGTGCCCCAACACGCCGCCCCGGATCAGCCCCTGCAAGTGCAAGTGATCCCCGGGGCCGATCACCAGTACACCGGGCAGGTGGACCGGCTGGCGGAGGCGATTCTGGATTTCCTGCCCTGAGTTTCCTGGAAAGCCGGCCAGCAGCCGTCTGGGTCGAGCCACAACAGCGCCGGCTGGCAGGGATGGAAAAGTTGGCATTGGGCGGATTGTTCGGATTTTAACACCGCAGCGAGGGCCGGTTATTCCTCACGTGCAGTTGGAAAAACACAATATCCGAATTGTGCCGGGATGGATGGTTAAATAGCCCTGTTGCTGCTGACCGATGCCAGTGGTAACTCCCGGGGGCAGGAGAGAATCCCCACCCCGGCCGGATTTCTCTTCCCCAGGGCCATTTCGCCGGATTGCCGCCTGTCCCGCCCTTGGTCGCTTCAGCTGGCTCGGTCGTAAAGGAGTAACGTCATGCGAGTCACGGACGCACTGGCTGGATTGCTGGTTGCCGCAGCGGCGGCGTGTTGGCCGGCAGGCTCGGTGCAAGCCGACGAACTGGCCACACAACGAATCGAGGAGCAACAGACGACGCTGGCAACCTCGGGCGGCGATTGCAGCCCGTGCCAGGGGATGTGCTCCTGCGCCGGAGGGTGTTCCCACCAGGGCTGCGGATTGTACGACGGCATCCTGGGCGGAGTGGTGGCCCGCAGCGATCCCCGCTTTGCCGGGTTCATCTCCCCGATGACCAACCCGGTGTTCTTCGAGGATCCGCGGATCAACACCGAGGCCAAGTTCATCTTCCTGCAGCAAAAGATTCCCGCCACGGCAGGCGGGAGGGATATTCAGCTTTACGCCCTGCAGGTGCAGGCCGCGCTGACGGATCGGCTCTCCATCGTGGCCGACAAGGACGGCTTCATCGTCTCCCAGAACCCGCTGGTGGACGACGGCTGGGCCGACGTGGCCATCGGGCTGAAGTACCTGCTGTTTGCCGACCCGTGCACCCAGCGGTTGCTTTCCGCGGGCGTATCTTACGAGCTGCCGGTGGGCACCCCCCGGGCGCTGCAAGGCAACGGCAACGGCGAGTTCCACCTCTACCTGAGCGGAGCCGCCTTGCTGCGAGAGCGTTGGCGGTGGATCAGCGGTTCGGGCTTTC
>JALSGI010000637.1 GCA_026982835.1 Planctomycetota bacterium
GGACCACCTGCTCCTCGGGGACCACATGTACCGAGGGGTTAAACGAGGCAAAGATCACCCCTTCCCACAGCGGCAGAGCCCCGGTGAGCCGCGTGGCGGCCATTTCGGCCGAAAGCTGGCTTTTGAAACTCTCCAGCCACCCGCGGGCCAACGCGGTATTCAGCTCGGTGTTGCACCGATAGACCTTCCAGCCCGGGGGTGGGTCGTCGATGACCCGCTCCAGCCACAAGCAAAGCTCCGGGTCCACCGGCGTAAACTCGGCAAACTGCCCTCCGGGGAACATAAACTCCCGGCAGCCTCGCAGCACCTCCACCAGCACCTCTTCGGGGAACTGCTCCGAGAGCCAGAACCCGCCAATGGCCCGCCCCTGCAAGGCCCGCCGACCCTGCTCGTAGGACTTGAACTCCAGCATCCAGTTCCGGCCGGGCCTTCCCGGCCAGGGTTTCAAGGGCACGGCCCGCGGCCAGTTCCGCCGCCGGTCGATCCAACTGATCCTTCGCCAATCCACTTCCTGGTCTGGGATCAACTGCATCCCGTGCAGCTTCTCCAGCCAGCAGACCGAGCAGGTCTGGTCGTAGGTTTCCGAGACGATCCAGAAGGGGGTGTCCTTGCGGGGCGGGGGCTGCTGGGAGAGCAGAAACAGGGCCGTCTTGAAGGCCGCCGCGGTGGTCGTGCCCGAACCGTTTCCCCCTACCAAGATAGCCATCCTCACCCGCTCGTAGCAGAAGGAGTGTTGCTGGTCAAACGCCTCGGGACGGTCGGGGCGAGGACGAAAGCGGGCAAAGCCACTTTGCAGAAGCTCGGCCGTGCGGATCAATTCCGGCTTCCTCCCTGGAAAAGCACACGCTGGATCATCTCCCGGGCCTGGCGATCCTCCCGTGCCCACTGGGCCAGCTCCTCCAGCACCTCCTGGCGCAGTTCTTCGGGCGTTTTGCCGGCCACCCGCAGCGGGTCCTCCTGGGCGGCAATCGCGTCGGCCAGCTCCAGCTCCCGCTCCAGCGCCCAGGTCACCCCCTTCAAGTGCCGGGCATCGCCCGTGTCCAAGTACTGCCGCATGGCCAGACGGTACACATGCCGAAGCAGCGCCAGGTAGTGCCCCTGGGCATAGGGGCGCAGGGCGGCCAAGGCGGGTAACACCTGCCGTTCTATCCGCTTCTTGACCGCTTGGTGGCTCACCCCCAGCCGCTTGGCAATCTGACGCAGGGAAAGCCCCTCCAGCAACCAAGTGGTTATTTTCTCCAGGTCCTCGGGGGTGATCTTGGCCTTGCTGGGCATGATACTTGGGGGCGTTTAGCTGGGTTTGGACATCGTTTCGTCCGCGTGTGAATCTAGGAAAATTAGCCCTATCCTTCTTGGAAGCTTGCACTTGTGAGAAAAACTTGCATCTGCAAGGTTACCACTTTTCCGCTCTCTTTGGCCGTAAGTTCTTACTGGGAAGTCTTTTGCTGCGAAGAAGCACTTTCCCCCGTGGTAACCTTCCCGGCAGGGCCGGGGGCCACGGGGAGCTTCCGCTCCGGCTCTGAAATCGCCAGCCGGTGCGGAAGCACCAAAGAAAACCGGCTTAGCCGGGCGGCAGGGCCGGGAGCCACGGGGAGCTTCCGCTCCGGTTGTCCACCTCAGGCTGCTGGAGGGTTTGGCGTCTCCCGTTGAGCGGTAGCCCAGGCCTGGTGGCTTTCGGCTGCTTCGGGCAGCGTGGTATTGCCTGGGGCTTTCGGGTCGGCCAGTTGCTGGGCGGCTCCCTGGGCGGGGATGTTCAGCCGCTTGGCCATGGTTTGGACTTCTTCTCGGGTCATGCTGCACACTTGGGCCACTTGGTCCAGGTTGGCCCCTTGGCGAAGCAGCGTTTCGGGGTTGGGCTTTTTTTGC
>JALSGI010000638.1 GCA_026982835.1 Planctomycetota bacterium
CCAGCTACCAGACGTTGCGCCGCCGGATGCGGGAGAAGGGCTGGCTGCGTCGGCGCGAGCCGGCCAACCCCACCGCAGGCCAACGCCAGGCCGCCCGGCGGCGCGAGACCCGAGAGATCCGCAGCTTTGAAGTCAGCCATGTCCACGCCCTGTGGCACCTGGATTTCCACCAGGCCAGCCTCAAGGTGCTCGACGCGCAGGGGCGCTGGTACACGCCGCTGGCGTGCGCGGTACTCGACGACCGTTCCCGGGTGTGCTGTCACCTGCAGTGGTATGGGGGGGAGAACGCCCAGAACCTGGTCCACGCGCTCATCCAAGCCCTGCTCAAACGCGGCTTGCCCCGGGCGTTGATGACCGACAACGGCGCGGCCATGCTCGCCGAAGAGACCCGCGAGGGTCTGGCCCGGCTCGGCGTGAGCCACGAAACCACCCTGCCGTATTCGGCCTATCAAAATGGCAAGCAAGAGGTGTTCTGGGCGCAGCTCGAGGGGCGCCTCCTCGAGTTGCTGCGCGGGGTCGAGCCGCTGCGGTTGGAGTTTTTGAACCGCACCACCCAGGCCTGGGTCGAGCAGGACTACCACCGGCGCCGCCACAGCGAAATCGGCTGCCCCCCGATCGAGCACCTGCTCGCCGGCCCCGAGGTCTCGCGTGCCTCTCCCGACCTGGAGGCATTGCGGCGGGCCTTTACCCGCCAGGTGACGCGCACCCAACGCCGCTCAGATGCCACGGTAACGGTGGACGGGGTGCGCTTCGAGGTGCCCTCCCGGCTGCGCCACTTGCCCAAGCTCACGCTGCGCTACGCGAACTGGGACCGCAGTCGGCTCCTGCTGGTAGATCCCCACAGCGGCGAGCCCCTGGCCCACCTGCTGCCCCAGGACAAACAGAAAAACGCCTCCGGCCACCGCCGCGCGCTGGAGCCCGTGGCGACACCGGTGGCCCCGCCTGCCGGCCAGAGCAATCCTCTGCCCGCCCTGGTGCGCAAGTGGCTGGCCGACTACGCCGCCACCGGCTTGCCGCCGGCCTACCTGCCCAGCGAGCAACAGCGCCAGGAGGGACACCATGACGGATAAGACACTCTTGGCCCTCTACGGGCTCAAGCACAACCCCTTCGTGCCGGGCCTGCCCACCGCGGCGCTCTGGCCTCTGCCGGGCGCCGAAGTCTTTGCCCAGCGGCTGGAGGCGCAGGTCCACCACGGCGGCTTTGCCTTGATCACCGGGGAACCCGGCCACGGCAAATCCAAGCTGCTGCAATGGATCGCCACCCGACTGGAGCGTGTGCCGGATCTCACCGTCGGGGTCATGGAGCGCCCCCAGAGCCGATTGGCCGACTTCTACCGCGAACTCGGCGACGTGTTCGGCGTTTCCCTAAATCCCATCAACCGCTACGGAGGGTTCAAGGCCCTGCGCACCCGCTGGCGCGCCCACTGCGAGACCACCTTGTTTCGCCCGGTGCTCTTGATCGACGAGGCCCAGCAAGTCAGCTCCGAGTGCCTCACCGAGTTACGGCTCTTGCAAAGTGCCCACTTTGACTCACAAAGCCTGCTGTTTACCGTGCTCAGTGGCGACACCCGCCTGCCGGAGCGCTTCCGTATTCCCGAACTGCTGCCGTTGGGCAGCCGTATCCGCACCCGCATGGCCCTGGCACCGCTCACTCCCGAGCATCTGGTCGCCTATCTGGAGTTTTCCCTCCACGCGGCAGGGGCCCCGCAGCTGATGAGCCCCGAACTCCTCCAGACCCTGGCCACCCACGCCCACGGCAATCTGCGGGTGCTCACCCACATGGCTGCTGAACTGCTCGCGGCGGCCGCCGCGCGAGACCTCCCGCGCATCGACGAGACCCTCTACTTCGAGCTCTTTACCCCGC
>JALSGI010000639.1 GCA_026982835.1 Planctomycetota bacterium
GGCTGCTAGCCGTGGGTGTTTTCTTGTTGCTGCGGATGCTGGCCGATCCGTTCCTGGTGCGCCGCCCGCTGCTGGAACCGAACCTTTCGGCCGGGGGATTGGCCTTTTTGGGCCTGGCACTGTTTGTCTTTCTCTCGGCCAATATCCTCACGGCCCAGGTGCCCACCGGCACGGGTAAAGCGGTTTCTGCGAGCTCCGGCGGAGAGGCGGCCCCCGCGGAAGAACCAGCCCTGGAACCACTTGCCGCTTCCCCCGGGGAACCGGCCGAGCCCCTGGCTGCCGGGGATCTCCTCTCCGGCTCCAACGCCCAACCCTCCCCGCCCCCACGCCACCCGCTGCTGAACCTGCTCCCTTGGATTCCCACCAAGGCCTTTTCCCAAACCCGACCCGTCCCTTCCCCCACCCTGGTCACGCTGACCAAAACCGTGGTGGTTCTGTCGCACATGGCGGTGGTGATCGGGCTGGTGCTGATCGGGCTTTATCACTTCGGCAACATCTGGACCGGGGTGGCCGTGGCCACGCTGTACCTGGTGCTCCCCTATACGGCTCAATTGTTTGGCCGCGTGGACCACGTGCTGCCGGCCGTGTTGCTGGTGTGGGCGGTGTTGCAGTATCGGCATCCGCTGCTGGCCGGGGCGTTGCTGGGGCTGGCCATCGGGATGATCTTTTTCCCCGTGTTTCTGCTCCCCCTGTGGATCTCCTTTTACTGGCAGCGGGGCCGCTGGCGGTTTCTGGCCGGGGTGGGCCTGGCCCTGGGAGGATTGCTGCTGGCGTTGCTCCCCGTTTCGGCCAACGCCGCAGAGTTCTGGCAGCATGTGCTGGCCATGTTCGGCGGCAGCAGCTTCAGCCTACAGGGGGTCCAAGGGCTGTGGACCGTCCACGAACCGCTGCTGCGCATCCCGCTGATCGCCCTGACGGCCGTGCTTGCGGTGGCCCTGGTCTTCTGGCCGGCCCAGAAGAACCTGGGCACGCTGATTAGTTGTTCCGGGGCCATCATGCTGGCCGTGCAGTTCTGGTACGCCAACCAGGGATTGCTCTACATCAACTGGTATTTGCCCCTGTTTTTGCTCACCAGCTTCCGCCCCAACCTGGAACACCGCATCGCCGTGGCTTCCCTGGGCGAAGGGCACCTGTTCCGCCGCCGCAGTGGTACCAGCCAGGTGGCCGCTTGAACAACCCGAAAAACCCTCTCGCCCCATGCGATGGGCTCCGGTTTCTGCCAGACGCCGGAACTGGTTTTCTTTGTGGGCTTGGAGGCATGGGGGCTTGGAGGGATACAGAGCCCCGCACGTGAGTGCGGGGAGAAGGGCAAGCCGCGCACCTTCAGCCCGCGGAGGAGCCCCGCACGTGAGTGCGGGGAGAGACGGAATCGGCTTGCGCCTTGCGGCCTGCGCCGTGCGCCGGTGCTTCCGCACCGGAGGTCTTGGGTCGTGGGTCTTGGGGCTTGCGGTGGTGCTTCCGCACCAGTGCGAGAAAAAGCGTCGATTCTTGCAACCGGCGAGCCGCCGACTTTGTACGTGTTTAGCGTGCTAGCACAAGGTGTGGTGTGTCCAAACCGTAAAGCAAGCCGAAGGCTTGCCAGCCCAGTAGCCGGTGGTCGGAGCGCAGCGGAGACCACCGGAAAGCGACGGCCATTACCCCACCCCGCACCCCGGCAGGGGTGCCAGAAACAAGGACCGTTTTGCCCTCTGGCATCCCTTCGGGATGCTCAAGGACAAGGAACAATGCTGCCTTCCGGGGGTCTGACGACCGTGAGGCTACGAAGCTGCGACGCCTGCGGCGTCGAACTTCGGCTGCTAGCTGGCTAAACACGTACTAAGCTGCGGGAGTGGGCGAGGCTCCGGCCGAGCCAC
>JALSGI010000640.1 GCA_026982835.1 Planctomycetota bacterium
GCAACCGCGTGCTGACGCACGCGGCTCGCCGGACAAAAATCAACTCTTTTGCTCTGGGGGCGCTTCGTCTTGTGCTGGCACGCTAAACACGTACAAAGCCCGGGGCTCGCCGAAGTCACAATAAGCGCCGACTCGAACACCAACCGGCCAGCCGCCGGTCTTGCGTGCTCATCGATGCGACGAGTGTTTGTGGAGTGCGGCGGCTTGCCGCCGCTGTGGCTCCGCTCCGGCTAGCCGGAGCAAATAAAAAAGCAAATAAAAAACAAAAGCGGAAGCAAGCTTCCGCACTCCCAAGAGCCACAGCCAGCCCGGAGCGCAAGTTCCCGGTTGCTCTAAACAAAGCAACAGCCGTACGGTTCAAAACAAACCGCGTGCTCACGCACGCGGCTCGCCGGTGAGAGAGTAAACTTTGATTTTCACAGACAACGGCCAGCCGGAGCAGCCGCCCTTACAGGTCCAGCTCCTCCACCGCGTCGATCAGGTCGTCCAGCTCGTCCCGGGGCTGGGGGGGCCGGCCTTGCTGGCGTTTGGGCACGCCGACGCTCATCCCCACCGCCTCGCGCCCGGCGGCCACCAGCTCGCGGTCGCGCTCCTGCACGGCCACTTCCAGGGCATCCGGGGCGCCGAAGAGCTTGGAAAGATCGATCTTCAACCCCCCGCCGCCTTCCTCCTCGGCACCGGCAATGGCCGGGGTTTTGTGCTGGGGGAAGATGATCGCCCCGGCCGGGCAAACGCGGCTGCAGGCCGGGCAGCCCTTGCGGCAGTTGTCCGGCTGTTGGACCACGATGGCCTCGGCCTGGTCCACCCCGTAAACCCCAAACAGGCAAAAATCCAGGCACTCCAGGCAATTGGTGCAGCGGCTGTAGTCGATCACCGGGTACCAGCGCCGCTGGGGCTGTTCGTCCACCTTGCGCACCGCCGTGCCGTTGGGGGCAGCAGGGGGCTCATCGGGCTTGCTTTCAGCCGGGGGAGCAGGGCTTGTCCCCTGGGAGGCTGCGGCCCCGGGAAGCGAAAGCCCCACAAAGGCCACCTGTCCGGTGTGCCCGTTGCCCGAGGGCGCCGCAGCAGGCACCGGCTGCGGCGGGGTGATTTCCTGGCTCAAGCGGAGGATTTCGTCCACGAACACCTGCGGGTCTTCGTAGGCCCGCAGGTCCAGGCAGTAGATCCAGCGGTTGGGCAGCGGGGGCCGGGGGGCCTTGGGCTCTAGCGGGTTGTCCTCGGCCGCGGCCTCCCGGTCCGGATCGTCGGTCTCCTCCTGGCCCAGATACCGCAAGCGGCTGCGCCCTTCGTGCCCGCGCACGCCGAAGCGGTCCAGCACCCAGAACGCCGCCCGCGGATAAAGCCAACTGAGCACCACCATGTGCCCCTGCACCCCTTGCAGGCACAGCACGCCGGTGCCGTCGGGCTTCAGGTCGTAAAGGTGCGGCACCAGCGTGACTTCCACGCCCCGGGTGCCCAGCAGCCGGGCGACGATCTCCTCTTCCAACTGCCGGTGCCGCGGGTTCTTGCTGCGCGACTGGCTGATGACCACCGTGAGCTTGACCGGCATATCCTGTTTTCCCGTGAAAGGGTGTGGGAGCCAAGGAAACTTTTTGCCAACTCGCATTGAAACAATTTACTCGTTCAACTGCCCCTTTATCAACCGTTGGGCCGTTTTCCAGCTTTGGGCCAGGTGTTCCAGGTACTGTGTCGGGGAGAGGACCTCGGCGTGGGGGCTTTCCATCTCGAACAGCCACCCGCGGTGATATCCGTCCACGTTAATCAGCGAGGGGTCCTCCAGCAATGTTTCGTTGAACTGGACCAGGCGGCCACTTACAGGGGCATAAAGCAGGCTTTCGGCCTTGGAGCTTT
>JALSGI010000641.1 GCA_026982835.1 Planctomycetota bacterium
TGGAAGAGCAGTCGATCACCACCAAGGAGATCGCCCAGAACGTGGCCCAAACAGCCACCGCCGCGGAGATGGTCTCCAAGGGGGTGAACGAATCGGCCCAGACGAGCCGCAGCGTCATGGAGCGGATCACCCACGTGGACCAGGTGCTGGACCAGACGGCCCAGGGGGCCAACCAGACCCAGTCGGCCAGCCAGGAGTTGGCCCGGTTGGCCGAGCAGTTGCGAAAGCAACTGAACCAGTTCCGGCTGGAGGAGAACGGTGCGGGAAGTGCGCATGTGCGGTCCGGCGACGCGGCGGGTGCCAGCGTTTCGCCGGGCTCGGAAGTGGTGTGTGCCGGATAGGTAGGAATCCTCCTCTCTTTTGTTCCCTGCTTCCTTGTTGCCCTGGAACGATGGCCCCTGCGTTCCAGGGCACTCTTTTTTTGATGCGTTCCACTTCGGCTACGTCCACACCCGCAGCAGGAAATCCACAAAGTTGCGGTACATGATCTTCTCGATGTCCTTCTGGGAGTAGCCGCGTCGGGAGAGCATTTCGGGGAGCTTTTGCAGGTCGGCGATGGTGTCCAGGTCCAGCGGACACTGCTCGTTGCCAAATCCCCCGTCCAGGTCGGTGCCGATGCCCACATGGTCGGCGTTGCCGGCCAGCTGGCAGATGTGGTCCATGTGGTCGATCATCACTTCCAGGGTGAGGTTGCGTTCCTGGGGAGTGGTTTTCTTGGGCACCCAGTCCGGCAGCATCATCCAGGCATCCAGCGGCATACCGATCACGGCGCTGCGCTGGACGAGGGCGAGGATCTGCTCATCGGTGAACTGGCGGTCGTGCGGCACCAACGCCCGGCAGTTGCTATGGCTGGCCCAAACCGGTCCGCCGAAGTGGTCCAGGGCGTCCCAGAACGCTTCGTCGCAGAGGTGCGTGGCATCGAGGATCATGCCCAACTGCTCCATCTTGGCCAGTAGCTTCCGCCCGGCGGGGGTCATGGGCCCGGTGGCGTGGGTGCCGGGAGCATAGGTTCCTGGGCCGTAGTGTGCCGGGCCGATGGCCCGCAAACCGTACTGGTAAGCCCGCTCCACGTGTTCCAGCGACCAGAGCGAATCGGCCCCTTCCAGGCTGAGGATGTAACCGATGGGGGCGTCCGGGGGCGGGTTGTTCTGCCACAGCTCCAAGTGGCGAAGCAGCCCCTGGCGGTCGGTAATCTGCACCATCCAGCCCAGCTCCTCCATCGCCCGATACCAGGCCAACTGCCCCTGGGTCATGGCCCAGGCGATCTGCGGGGAGTTCCACCCCGGCAAGGGATTGCCGGGCTTGACGTATCGGGCGATCTGGGTGGCCACGCACAGCCCCACCTGCCCGCGACGCATCTCCACCAGGCTGACGGTGTTATTGCCCCGGTCCGGCTTGTCACTCAAGCCTTGCTCGCGTCGGCGGATTTCGGCCACCGGGAGCGTCAAGTCGCGGTTCCATTCCAGGGCGTTCATGCTCAGGTCCAGGTGGGCGTCGAAGACGAGCATCGCGGCTCCTTCGGTTTCGGGGAAAAGGGGCGTGCCCCGACCGCGGCCCTGGCCGGGACTCACGAAAACGATCCGCCGGCCCTTTGCGGAGGCTGGACTCGGCTACGGTTATCCCGTTTGGGTCTTGGCGTTGTCAAGCCAGGGGCGTGGAGGGGTGGGGGCTTGGCGAGCCGCGGGCTTTGTACGTGTTTAGCCAGCTGGTACATCGCAGATCCGACGCTTCCGTATGTGGTGGAAATAAGCGTTTATTCTTGCCAACGGCGAGCCGCCAGCTTCAGCTGGCGGAGAAAAACAACCGAATGCGTTTCTTCGGCTCTCCCCGGACTGAAGTCCGGGGCTCGCC
>JALSGI010000642.1 GCA_026982835.1 Planctomycetota bacterium
CTGGTTCCCCTCCACACCGCGCAAGAATTGTTCCGTCGTCTCCGAACCGATAGCAATGAACCGCACGTCCAGCTCCAAACCATCGCAATCAGGCTGCGCAAACCGGAACAAATGCTGCGCAGGACGCTCCGCACCTCCCTGCCAGGTGGAACCCGCAAAGTCCGGCGGAAAGTGCTGCCACCAGGAAGGAATCAAAGAGCGGTAGAGGTTCCGATACGTGTCGCGCACGAAGAACGCCCGATACCGCCGCCACCCATCCTCGCACACCGGCTGCTGACTGGCCCGCATTACCGGGTCGAACAGGCCTGCCGTCGTCTTCCCGCTCCCCACTGGCCCCATGATCACGCGCACGAACGCATCCGACGCCAGGAAGGCCGCCGCTACCGGGCCCGGTGGCTGGTAGTGCTGAAAACCGTTCATGCCGCCCCCCAGGGGATGAAGCTGGAGAGAACAAAAAAACCTACGAGCCACGGGCCACGGGCATGGGAGGGGGCCGCGGGGGGGAGGCCGCCCGCCCGCAGGCGGCACCGCGGTGCGCCGGCACACGGCCAGGCTTGCCGGCGATCCACCGGCCCGCGGGCCGCCGGCTGCCCCCGTCGAGCGACACCCCCGCCAGCCGCCGCCTGGGCCCGCGGCCACTGCCCCCCGCCAGCCGCCAGCCGCCAGCCAGCCAGGCCGCCCCCTCGCCAGCCACCGGCCTGCGCCGCCCGCCGGAACAACGGATTTTCCATCCGTTGCTTGAGCACCACTTTTTCGCTGTCATTCAGCATGTTACGAAAACGTCCGACTTTTCCAGCGTCCGACTTTCTCACCCGCAATTCCCTAACCATCTGACTTTTCGCCACTTTCCAATTCTGGCAACTTCGGCAACCCCGGCACCGGCTCCACCGGCTCCGGCTGCCCCTCCGCCGGTGCCGTTACGATCGAGAACCCCTCCGCCTCGATGGTCTTGGCCTCGCTGCTGCCCGGCTCGATGCGTCCCACCACCAGCATCGGCATGGCCTCGCCTTCCAGCTTCACTGCCCTGGGCATCTGGCTGTGCAGGTATGGTGCCAGCGCCTTCGCCGCGTTCACCTGCACCGGCAGCACGTCCTTGCGCTTCATCTTCAGCGCCCTGGCCAGCTCCGCCGTGTCCTTGCTCACCAGCCGCCCCAGGAAGATCAGCGGATCGGTGAACCCCTCCCGCTCATACATCTCCCGGAACTGCCTGGTGCGCCGGTTCAACGCCCCTTTCGGCCTGCCCATGCCCATTTCTCCCGTTTTTTAGGCCCCCGGCCTGCAAAAGCGAAACAGGCGAAACGCAAAACGAAACACCTAACCCTTTGATTTATAATCAATGTTTCGTTTGTTTCGTTTGTTTCGCCTATTTCTCTTCACATGACGCGCGTGCGCATCATGTGAACAGATTTGCCCGAAACATCCGAAACAAACGAAACATCGCCGAAAGTTCAATGCTTTATGCGTTTCGCTTTGCGTTTCGTTTGTTTCGCTTTACCACCTCTTGATTGCAATTCCAGCACACTACACCATCACTTCGACGGCACACACGACGGCACACGATGACCTTACACCGCATCCAACGGGCGGTGAGCTTTCCCTTCACGAAAGGTGCGGAAAACAGCCAGCAGCAGCGAGGCCGTTACAGCAGCACCTGTCGCAAATCGATGACCTTGCACCTTCTGCTCACGCCGTTGATCCTCGCAACTTCAGACCGCCACACCTCGCCCCTCGGCGCCTGCCTGAGCGCGTTGGCCCAGCCACCGGCACCCCAGGGCGTGCCGTCGAACACCCGCCACAGCTCCGGCGACTTGTTGGGCACCGCCAGCCATGCCTGCCAGTCGCCGCTC
>JALSGI010000643.1 GCA_026982835.1 Planctomycetota bacterium
CTGTGCATCGATCCGGAGACGGCGCCGGTGGTGCGAGAGATCTTCGAGCTGTTCGCCCACCGCAAGTGGTCCCCGGGAAAGATCGCCCGGCACCTGAACAATCTGGCTCCCGAGGGCTGGACCGGCTGGAGCTCGACCACCGTGCGGGGCATCCTCAGGAATTCCATCTATGTGGGTCAGTTCGTCTGGAATCGGCGTCAGAGCACCTACGACCCCGAAACCGGCAAGCGGGTCGTCAAGGAAAAACCCGAATCGGAGGTGATCCGGCGCCATCGGCCGGAGCTGGCCATCGTGGGCCGGG
Source organism: Planctomycetota bacterium (assembly GCA_026982835.1). Classification (GTDB taxonomy): domain Bacteria; phylum Planctomycetota; class Planctomycetia; order Pirellulales; family S012-138; genus S012-138. Next base: position 302 of record JALSGI010000643.1, read on the forward strand.
AGCTGTGGGAGGCTGCCCAGCACCGCATGGAGCAGCTCCGCCGAGGCGGGGGCCGGGCCAAGAGGAGCCGCAACCAGCTCTACCCTACCACGCTGCTAAGCGGCACGCTGTTTTGCGGCTACTGCGGCCGGGAACTGGTGCTGTTTCGCTCCAGCAACAAGTACCCTTGCTTCTACTGTCCCAAGGGCAAGGAGTACCGGGACCGCTGCCCCTTGTGCACCAGCAAGTCCTCGCGCCAGTTGGAGGAGGCGGTGCTCGGGTGGGTGCGGGAGTCGCTGCTGGGCGAGGAGGCGCTTCAGCAGCTTGTAGAGCAGGCCAACGCCTACCTGGAGCAGTTGGCCCGTGCCCCGCGCCCGGATGTGGCTCCGCTGGAGAAGAAGCTGCGGCAGCTTCGCCGCCGGATCGACAAGCTGGTCACGCTGGTGGAAACGGAAGAGGACGAGCAGTTGTGCCAGGGCTACCAGCGGCGGATCGGCCAGTTGGAGCAGCAGCGCGTGGAGCTGGAGGAGGAGTTGGCCCGGCTGCGGGAGCAGAGCGAGTTGCCCCCTCCGCTGGAGCTGCCCCGGTTGCGAGAGCTACTGAAGCGGCTGCGGGAGCTGCTGCAGCAGGACGTGCCCCGGGCGGCCCTGGCGCTGCGGCAATTGCTGGGCCGGGTGGAGGTGAGGCACGAAAAGTACGCGGACAAACCGGGAGCCCGCTGGATTCTCCACCTGAAGCCTCAAGCTTGGCAAGGCTTGCTGGAAGTGGCCCGGCAGCAGGGGCCAAATTGTCCAGAATCGGTAACGCTGGAGTTCCTTTCTTCGCGCATCTGGACAAATCCCCAGGAGGTGACCTTGGTGGTGGAAAAAGTGCCCAAGTACCAGCAAATTGCCCCTCAGGTGAAGCAGCTTCGCCAGCAGGGGCTCACCTACTGGGAGATCGCCCAGAAGCTGCAGGTGAACCGAAACCTGGTGACCGCGGTCCTGCGGTACCTGCGCACGGGCAATTCCCCCTACCGGCGTTCTGGGCAAGCCAAGCAGCCTCGGCCCTGGTCCGGCCGGGGCGTGTACCGGGAACTGGCCCCCGAGGTGGCCCGGCTGCGTGGGGCAGGGCTCACCTGGGCCAAGGTCCAGGAACAGATGCAGCGGCGTCACTCTTACCGCTATAGCGAATCTACTCTTCGCAAGGCCTGGCAATGGGCCAACCGGGAGGTGCTCCAGCAGGCCATGGCCACCGGCCAGAAGGTGCCCCGGCTCTTGTACTCTCGGCTTTCGCCCGGGGAGCGAAAACGCCTGCGGGAAGCCATTCTGGCAGACAGGCGCCCCTTTAAGCAACTGGCCCGGGAGTTGGGCGTCTCACACTCGACCGTCTACCGCGAGCGGGACAAGCTCATTGAGGAAGGGCTGCTTGACCCGGGCAGCTCAACGCGCCGCTACGGACGAAAGGCCCCCAAGCCCACGCCGCCTTCGGCGAAGGAAAACCCCCGGGCCGCCCAAGGAGACTCCCACCCGGGCCAGCAGTCCCGGGGGAAAGCCTCGAAGAACACCCCCGACCGATCCTGCCC